>JAPYTP010000055.1:22690-30974 GCA_029941885.1 Myxococcota bacterium | reverse complement strand
GTGCTCGAAGCCGGGTCGAATTGGATCTCGGCCTGGCTCGATCGCCTCGACCACAAATACGAGGTGGCCGCCGGGCGCTATCCACTCGAAATGCACCCGAGCGACTATTTCAAGCGCCAGTGTCTGATCTCGTCGGACCCGGACGAGTCGATGACGGCCGAAGTCGCCCGGCACATCGGCGCCGAATGCTGCGTCTGGGCATCGGACTACCCCCATATCGATGCGTCCTTCGGCGTCGTTCCCGAATTGATGAGCCATATCGGCGTGCTGGATGAGTCGGAACAGCGAGGGATCCTCGGCGAGAACACGATGCGCTTCTACGCACTCGAGGCGCCGGCCCGCTGATCCCGTAGTCGCAAGGCCTCCGGGTTCCGCAGCGACCCGACCGCGATCCCTACGTATCCTTGGGACAAGGGAAATCGACGCTGCGCGCGGGTCGTCGCGGTTGCGCGAGCGATCGTTCGAAACCACACTCCAACGGGATGCGTGCAGGCACTCGATTCGCGGTTGGAATGACGGTCGCAGTCGCTTACGCGACGACGATGCTCGGGGGCCTACCGGCTCGTGCGACCGAGGAGAGGATTGACTTTCAGGGCAAGCCGTTGTTTCGGATCACAGCAGGCCCGGAGGATGGCCGCCCGGTCCTACTGCTTCACGGCGCGGCGTTCTCCTCGAAAACCTGGCAGGACCTCGGAACGATCGATCTCCTGGCGCAGGCGGGATACCGAGTCATCGCCGTCGATCTCCCGGGCTTCGGCGAGTCGCCGGCGCGACGAACCGACCCCAAATCACTCGGCGCCCGATTGCTCGCGCACCTGGGCATCGAACGCGTGGTCGTGGTTTCTCCATCGATGAGCGGCACTACGAGTCTTCCGTTGGTCCTGCACCATCCGGCGTTCGTGGCGGGCTACGTCCCGATTGCTCCGGTCGGAGCGATCGGATTCGCAAGAAAGCTGAAAAAGAGTCCCATCCCGGCGCTGGTGATCTGGGGAGAACAGGACCAACTCTTTCCGCCCTCCCAAGCCCGGACACTCGCCAAGAGCTTCGAGAAAGCGGAGGTCCTGATCCTTCCAGGAGCGAGCCACCCGGCCTATCTCGATCAGCCGAAGATGTTTCACGAAGCACTCCTCGCATTCATCGCCGGGATCGAGGACTGATCCGCTCTCGTCTCGAGCTGCTCGGGCACGGGCTCCGAACCCGTTCACAAAAGCTGCGAGGCTGCGGACCGATCGGAGACGCGCGAGAATGATTGCGTCCACATCCAGGAGCCCACATGCTCAGTCCCTATCGCGTACTCGACCTCACAGACCATCGAGGCGAACTCGGGCCCCGTATCCTGGCTGATCTGGGAGCGGACGTCATTCGGGTCGAGCCGCCGGAGGGAAGTGACGCGCGACGTCAGGGGCCTCGCATGGCCGACGTTCCCGAGAGCGAAGCGAGCCTTCAGTTTTTCGCCTACAACCGCGGCAAACGGTCGATCGTGCTCCATCTCTCCGATTCCTCGGACATCGAGACGTTCCTCGCCCTGGTCGCGACAGCGGACTTCGTGTTCGAGTCCGGCCCGCCCGGAGCGCTCGCGCCCTACGGCCTGGGATTCGAACAACTGCGCACCGTCCAACCCCGGATCGTCCATGTGAAGGTCACACCTTTCGGGGACGACGGGCCCTACGCCGACTACGCGGCCACGGACCTGGTGGTGGCGTCGCTGGGCGGACCGGTTTCGGTCCAGGGAGATCCCGATCACCCGCCCGTGCGTGTGACGGTGCCCCAGGTCTGGCGCCACGCGGGAGGCGAGTCCGCTGTCGCAGCCCTGATCGCTCAAGCACGAATGCGCTCGACCGGCGAGGCCCAGTTCGTCGACGTCTCCGCACAGTGCGTGATGACCTGGACGATGATGAATGCCATGGTCGCCGCCGACATCCAGGGCCGGGACTTCGAGCGGAGTGGCTCGGACATGCAGCTCGGCACCGGGACCTATCGGGTCGTCTACCCCTGCGCCGACGGCCACGTCGCCACCCTGGGCCACGGAAGTACCCTCGCCCCCCTCATCCCCTGGCTCCTCGAGGACGGCGTCATCGACGAGCGGCTCGCGGCACTCGACTGGCCGGCAATGGACGGGGCACGCATCAACGGTCAGGAGGTCGAGTTCAGCCTCGAAGATCTGGATCGGATCCTCGAACGTTTCTTCGCGCTCCATACCAAGCACGAACTCTTCGAGCGCGGACTCGAGCTGGGCGTCACCGTGGCGCCGGTGTGTACGATGAAGGACCTGTTGGGCCTGCGCCAACTCGATGTTCGAGAGTATTTCGATCTGCTGGAACTCCCGGACGGGCGAAAGGCGCGCGCTCCCGGCCGATTCGCACGCCCGGCCCAAACGCCTCTCGTGACTTCGCGGCCGGCACCCCGGCTCGGCGAACACAGCGACGAGATCCGAGGGGAACTGGCGCGCGAGCCTCGCCAACCAATCGTCGTCGCCCCCGGCGGCCAGGCTCTGCCACTTTCGGGCGTCAAGGTCCTGGACATGACCTGGATCGCAGTCGGCCCGATCTCCACGCGCTGTCTGGCAGACCACGGGGCCACGGTCGTGAAAATCGAGAGCGAGAAACGCGCCGATGGGCTGCGCTTCGCTGGCCCCTTCAGCGAGGGTGTGATGGGTTGGAACCGTTCCCAGTTCTTCGGGGATTTCAACACCTCGAAGCTCGACCTCACCCTCGACCTGAAACATCCGGAATCCAAAACGGTCCTGCGGAAGCTGGCGAGCTGGGCGGATCTCGTGGTCGAGAGTTATACGCCGGGTGTCATCTCGCGCGTCGGTCTCGACTACGAGACCGTGCATGCGCTGAATCCAGCGTGCGTAATGCTCAGCACCTGCCTCATGGGCCAGACGGGTCCGCACAAGCAGATGGCAGGCTACGGATATCACGCCGGCGCGCTCGCGGGCTATACCGAACTCACGGGATGGCCGGACGTGCCGCCGGCAGGGCCCTATCAGGCCTACACGGACGTGATCACGCCGCGCTTCCTGATCCCCACGATCCTGTCCGCCCTCGACCACGCCCGTCGCACCGGCGAAGGCCAACACATCGACCTCGCCCAGCTCGAGGCCGGCCTCCAGCTCCTCGCACCGGAAATCCTCGACTATCAGGTGAGCGGTCAGATTCCGACGCGCCTCGGCAATCGGGGGTCGGACGCCGCGCCCCAGGGCGTGTATCCCTGCGCCGGCGACGACCAGTGGTGCAGCATCGCGGTGGAGACCGAGCCCCAATGGCAGGCGCTCTGTCACGGCATCGGCGCTCTGGACTGGCTTTCCGACAAGGGTCTTCAGTCGCGGGAGTTGCGGACGACACGACACGACGAACTCGACGCCCGCATCGGCGATTGGACGCGAACCCAGGGGGCACGCGCAGTCATGACGACACTTCAGCGTCTCGGTGTACCCGCGGGCATGGTTCAGCGAAGCAGCGACCTCCTATGCGATCCCCAATATCGGCACCGTCGGTTTCACCAGCCCCTCGATCACCCGGAAATGGGCCGCGTCCCCTACTCGGGCCATCAATGGCGCATTCACGGTTACGAGAGCGGACCTCGCTGGCATGCACCCGTGCTCGGTCAGCACAGTTTCGAGGTGTTGTCCGAGATTCTGGAACTCGGAGACGAAGCGATCGGAGAACTCGTCGCATCGGGAGCCGTGGTCTAGGTCGACAGGCGCGAACCGTGTCTTTCTGCAAGCCATCGGGTTCGAGGGATCGTTCGCCTCTCATCAGCGATATCCGCCCGACGCCCGACGCCCGGTCGCCTGCCACCGCACCGCGCAACGGGCTCGATCGCTCATGCCCGATTCTGTTGTGGCATTTGGATAGAGTGTCGGAATCATGCAGATGCGATATCGGCGGCTCGAGGACCTGATCGAACTCACGGAGACGCTCCGGGCATCCCGCTACGGGCTCTCGATCACAGACCTGAAGAGATACTTCGGGGTCAGTCGTCGCACCGTCGAGCGGATGCTCCTCAGCCTTCGATCTCGCGATCCAGGACTGAATTCCGTGCGACGCGGCGGCCAGAAGTTCTAAAAGTCGTCGGCGGCCCAGTCGCCTGCCGCGGATCTCATTTGGGAACGTCTCGCAGACAAGGAGTCTCGTGACCCCGGTCACCGAAGACTGGCTAACGCAGGCTGCCGCTCCCGAAATCGAGGCGCCGCGAGCAGCATCCAATCACGCTCTTTCCATCGACCAGGTCATCGACCTGGTCCAGAGCCGAGTTGGCAAGAATCTGGTCGACCAGATACGCGACCTCCTGGGCGAGTTCATCGACTGCGAGTACGAACTCCTCGAACAGCGGCAGATTGCCATGGGTGGAGCCGAGCCTTCCGCCGAGGCTCCATCGAGATAGAGCCGAGCCGATAGAGCCCGGTCGAGGGTTGCGTCAGGCGAGCTTCGTCACACAGGCGCGGCATTCCTCGAGAGCGGTGTGGAATAGATCACTCTTGTCGGTCATCGGGATTCCACACCCTGGCGGAGCGCGGCGAGGTGGCGAAGAATCTCCTCTGCCATCACCATAGGGTCCCTTTGGCACACCGGACGACTCCTGGATTCAAGCATGTCCCAAACCCCTCCCTCGACGATCCTCGACCTCGCAGACGATACGCTCGTTCGAACGCCCTCGACCGCGACCCCGCCGCGGGTCCCGGAATCGATCCGGCGAACGAGTCATATCGACATGATCAGAACGGGCGCAACGACCCAGGACGGTGTCGTGTTGATCGGCGCCGCACGCGACACGATCACCGATACAGAAGGGGTCGGCTCGATCCTTGCCGAGGCCTCCATTCGTGCGACCGTCGGCAGGGAACGCGTCCTCGAGAAGCTCGAACTCGATCCCGCCGGGCCCGACATCTCATCGTTGCTGGGTCGCGCCGTCGCCAGCGGATTCCGCGCGGCGGTCGACGCGACGGTTCCCTCTGAACGCGAAGCGCAGACCCCGCTCTACCTGTTGCTCGACGATCTGCCGGTCGCCGCACTGATCTCAGGGTATGCCGATCTCTACGTCCGCCATCCGGATGAACCCGAGTCCGAATCACGTCAGCGTGCACAGGGGCTCAACGCCGACATCTGCGCGGGCTGGGCCAGCGACGCCACGATGATGCAGGAGATTGCACGCGTCGGCCGGATTCCGACCCCACTCGGCCCGATTGCGCCACGACTGGAGCCCGACGACGACCCGCTCGCCTGGCACCCGATCGGTCAGCTCGAGCCCGGAACGATGCGAAGGCGCCGGCGGGTCGACGTGATCGCTGGCGAGACGCTCTCGATCGACGCGATGTTCCGTGACTCGCACGTCGACACGGACGGAGTCGAGACGGTCGTGCATGAGTACTCGCTCGAGGCTTCCATCGACTGGTTGGATCTCGTCGTCCTCCGCTGTGAGGCCCGCCCGCGGGTCCTGCCCTGGAACGAATGTCCGAGGGCCGCCGCGAGCAGCGAGCGACTCGTCGGGCGCCCCGTCGATGCGCTGCGAAGCTTCGTTCGCCGACAGCTCGTCGGAACGACGACCTGCACGCATCTGAACGATCTGCTGCGATCGCTCGCTGACATCGCCGGACTCGTGCAGCATCTCGAAAAGCCGAAGGGGTCTCGATGAGTGAGATGCACAGGGTCGAGTTCGGCGTCTATCTGCCTCAGCTGCAAAGCGACTTCGAGACGATCCGAGATCGCGTTCAGCTCGCAGATCGGCTCGGCTTCGACACGGCCTGGTTCTACGATCATCTCTACCCACCCCATCTCCCCGACGTGCCCGGCTTCGACGGCTGGACCCTCGTCTCGGCCCTGGCCGTCTTGACCGAGCAGATCCGACTCGGACAGCTCGTGCTCTGCAACGGGTTTCGCCATCCCGGCGTCCTCGCGAAGATGGCAATCACGCTCGACGTGATCAGCGGGGGGCGACTCGAGCTGGGTCTCGGCTCCGGCTCCTACCTCGAAGAGTTCGCGGAGTTCGGCCTTCCCTCCTCCGACATCGCGACCCGAAGCGACCAACTTGGCGAAGCCTGCGAGGTGATCAAGCTCCTGTGCACCCAGAAGCGATCGACCTACGAGGGGCAGCACTACCAGCTTCACGACGCACCCACCGCACTCTTCCCTGTTCAGAAACCCTATCCGCGCATCGTCATCGGCGGAGGCGGCGAGCGTCGTACGCTCCCATTGGTCGCTCGTCATGCGGACGTCTGGAACTGTCCGACCTATTCGCTCGGCGATGTTACGCAGAAGATCGATGCGATGCGGCGCGCGTGCGAGGCGATCGACCGCGACCCCGAATCTCTCGTATACGGTCAGCAAGCCGTCGTCGTTCTCCTCGAGTCCGAGCAGGATCGGGATCGCGAACTCGAAATCGCGGGGCGACGATTCGGTGGCGACGGGTGGGGACTCGACGCAGGCGGCTTCGTCGGCACCTCCGCACAGGTCGTTGATCAGATTCGCGAGAAGGTCGAGCTGGGCTTTACCCAGTTCGCACTCTTTTTCCACGATCGCGGCGAGTCGAAAACCCTCGAACAGTTCGCGCGGGACGTCGCACCAGCCTTTCGCTAGGCGACTCGGCCCGAAGGACTGGATTCGCGAGATTCAGTGGGAAGCTCGTGCAATTGGCCGTCGCCGTGGAGGTGCAATCATGAATGCACGTACAGAACCAGACCGAGGATCTCACGAACGGAGTGCGTCTTCGTCGACCAGGTAGACCCGTGCGATCAGTTGACTCACCAGGCCGGCCAGCGGGAGGAAGAGATTGTTTTCGCTCGCCATGTCCAGAGCCAACGAGACATCTTTCCGACCCAACTCCATCGATCGCATCAGATGGGACTGCATCACATCGCTCTGAACCACTTCCGGCGGCTGCTTGCGAAGAGACAGATACGCAAGAAGCATCGTGTCCAGCGTTCCGATCGTCGTACCGGCCTCCTCGAAGAGTTCCTGCGGCAATCCCATCGCCGTTGTCAGCCTTGCCGCCTCGAGAGCCGACGCAAAGCTGATATTCGTATGGAGATTGATCGCCAGCTTGAGCTTCGAGGCATTTCCGAGCGCGCCACAATACGTGATCTTGCCGGCCGAGGCTTCCAGGTAGGGGCGCGCCTTCTCGAACGCGCTCTCGTCTCCCCCCACCATGAAGTAGGCATCGCCCAGAACGACTCGATCGGCGCCACCCGCGACCGGCACGTCGAGGACCTCGATGCCGTAGGCCCTGGCCGCAACCGACATCTCCTCGATGGTGTCCGGGTGGATCGTGCTGTGGATGCAGACGATGCACCCACTAGCGGCATTCGCGAGGACACCGTCCTCGCCGAGGAGCACGTCGCGCACGTGGGAGTCAGCGGGAACGCAGATCCCGATGACATCTGCACCCGCACCGACTTCCCCCGCACTCGTGGCGGCCTTCGCGCCCCCCTTTTCGAGTTCCCGAACCTGCTCTTCGACCAGATCGAATACGACGGTCGAGAATCCCTTTGGAGCGAGGTTCCCGGCAATTGCCTTTCCCATCGTCCCGAGCCCGATGAAGCCACATCGAATCGTCATGAATCTGCTCCTATTTGGTGGTTTTGGATCTCGAACTCTAGCAACCGATGCGCTCCGAGACGTCCGAAAAGGTCTCGATTTCAGCAGCGGTCATTTTCGATTCACTTGTTTCGCGGATCACTCCCGCGCTCTCCCCCATCCTCTTTCTGACATTCGTGTCACGGGTGGTTGACGGTCGTGCCAGGAAGTCGAACGATGCTGCCTCCCAGGACGCCGTCGCGTCGGAGTCTCTGGAGTTCCTCATCGCCGAGGTCGAGAAGCTCGCGCAGAACGGCGTCCGTGCTCGTCCCTAACACCTCTGTGGGCGAGGGGTGAAGATCTGCCCGCGACATCCGAATCGGCAACGCCGGCCCCCAGAATTCCGAGGGCTCGTCCGCGTCGGGGTGTCGAAGCGGTTCCAGCGCGCCGCGGTGGAGCACATGGGGGTCGTGCTTGCCCGACCCGGGTGACTGAACGGGTCCCGCAGCCATACCAACCACGGTGAGTTGGGCCATGGCATCCTCTGTCGTGCGCCGTGACGCCCAATCACCGACCGCGGCATCGATCTCCTCGCGGTGTTCGCCGCGCTGACGAGGCCGCGGCCAGCGTAGGATCATCTCCTCGCGGCCGATGAGCCTGGCGACCCCCTCCCACGGCCCGCTCCCCACACACACCATCGCGATCCAGCCGTCCAAGGTTCGGTAGGTTCCGATGGGGGCGCCTCGGGGGTCACTGTTGCCGACCCGTTC
>JAPYTP010000055.1:0-22590 GCA_029941885.1 Myxococcota bacterium | reverse complement strand
AAGTTCTCCACCAGGACGTCGGATCGGGCGGCGAGACGTTTGAGCAGGGATTGTCCTGCCTCGCACTTGAGATCGATCTCGACGCTCCGCTTGCCTCGACCCCTCCGGAGAGGCGAGAGCGCGATGTCGCGTGGTCCGCGCTCCCCACGATGAGCGCCTTCCGGCCCGACGAAGGGCGGCACATTCCAGGTCAAGTCGCCGCCTGGTGCCTCGATGCGAATCACCTCTGCACCGAGCGCCGCGAGATGGAAACAGCAGGTCGGCCCGGAAACGATTCGGGTCACGTCGAGCACACGGATCCCTTCGAGAGGCGTCATGATCTCCTCCAGGGCGCCGCGCGCCACGAGCAACTTCAAGCAGTCTAACCCGTCCCGGACTCGATTCACGAGCGTGCGGTAGTATCTCGACGGACAGCCAGAGGATCCCCGGAATGGTTCGAGCACAGGTCGGATTCCTGAATTCGGAGTGGAAGGGCCGCCAGGAGCGACCCAAGATCCTCTCGGGATCGTCCCGGCGAGCGAATACATCACCGCGCACGGTGCAGATCGAAGATGCACGACCCCTCCGCGAGAGAAATGCGTTGGACCTCGACCGGTGCGGGTTCACGCTCGAAAAGCATCGGTCCTCCCTACGCGATTTCAGGGACGACAGGGAGCTCACACAGAAATATTTCCCGGAGATGGCCGCGCTCCTGCGCGATCTGACCGGCGCCGATCAGGTCTTTGTGCACGCCTTCCACCAGCTTCGCAGCGAGGAACCGGCGAATTTCCTGAACGCCTACTCCCTCTATGTACATTGTGACTACGCGGAGCGGATCAGCAGCCGCCTGAGAAAAGCACTATTGCGGGAACACGATAGCCCGCTTGCGGAGGACTCCGAGGGCTGGAGCTTCGCCTGGTACAATATCTGGCGTCCGGTCGAGCGGGAGGTCCAGAAGAACCCACTGACACTCATGGACGCCTCGACTCTGGATCTGGAGGACGTCACCGAATATCACCCGGCGGAGGGTGGCGAATACATGGTCGCGTCGCTGCCGGTCTACACCGACCGGCAGCGGTTCTATTATTTTCCGCGCATGCAGACCGACGAGGTCCTCGTATTCAAGCAAATGGACACGCGGTCCGACCGGGCTCAGGCGTGCCCGCACACCTCGTTCATGCATCCGGACACTGCCCCGGACGCTCTGGGACGCCGGAGCATCGAACTGCGCATGATGTGTGCCTTCGCGCCCGACACCTGATCCCGAGGATCACGGCGAAGGCGAGCCTCACACATCAGCCGGCAGCGGTGGCATCACGCCGGGTCTCGACCAACTGAGAGCGGTTGAGTTTCCCCGCCTCGGTGCGCGGCAGTCGCTCGATGGTCTCGAAGGCTTTCGGCACCTTGTAGGTCGCCAGACGGGCGCGACAATGAGCCCGCAGCTCGTCGATCGAGGGAGCACAAGCGAGGTCACGCGGTTGGATCAGGGCGTGGACGCGCTGCCCCCACTCCTCGTCCGGAAGGCCGATCACGGCAGAGTCTTCGACCTGCTCGCTCTCCTTCATCACCGGGAACCCTCCTCGACGCCTCCGGAATCGAGCGTCAGACGGACTCTAGTACGCCGCACCGGCCCGTATACGGTCTCTCACGCGATGGAATCCCGTGCCGTGCCCGGCGGTCGGCCGAGAGCGTGCCCGGACCGCATTGCGCTTTCAGGCCTGACGCCACCAGGCAACGCCGTCCGAGTCCTCTTCCACATTGAGGATACGACGATCGAGGGCGCAGTGAAGATGAGCGATGCTCTCGCCCGCCGCGGCAAAGAACATGTAGTCGCTGATCTCGCTCTTGAAGAGAGCCGGGAAGACGTCGACTGCGCGCTTCGGCTCCGCACACAGGTCGTAGAGCCTGTCGAGTCCCGTCTCGTGGAACTCGATCAGCGCCGTGAGCCGCTCGTGCACGCCGTAGAAGAGTCGCTGATGGGCGGGCAAAACCAACAGGTCACCGGGCAGATTCTCGCGGAGTTCGGCACACGACTGGAGCCAGTCCTTCAGAGGGTTTGCCCGGGGCTCCGAGGGGTTCACACTCACGTTCGGTGTGATGCGTGGGAGGATCTGGTCGCCGGAAATCAAGACCTTGAGCTCCGGGCAGTAGAGACACACGTGCTCGGGGGCGTGCCCGCGCCCGATCACCACCCGCCATTCACGCCCGCCGATGTCGATGTACTCACCGTCGGTCACCCGTCGGAAGCCCGAGGGCAGCGGTGACACGCGCATGCCAAACTTGCCAAAGTTCTCGCGGTAGGCATTCAGCCGCTCCATACTGAAACCCGCACGCCGGTAGAAACGAATCGCGTCGTCGGGCACGTCGCTGGGCCCGTAGGCCGCCATCACCTTGCACATGTAGAAGTCGGCACGACTCATCCACAGTTCCGCTCCGAAGCGTTGACAGAGCCAGCCCGAGAGCCCCGTGTGGTCACCATGGAGGTGGGTGCAAAATACCCGCTTGATGGGTCTGCCCTCGCAATAGCTTTCGTAGACGTGCTCCCACCATTTCTTGATCTCGTCCGAGGCGATACCGGTGTCGACGACGCTCCAGCCGTCATGGTCGCGCAGCAGCCACACGTTGATGTGATCGAGCCGACCGGGCATGGGCATGCGCAGCCAGAGCACCCCGTCCGCGACCTCGACGGCGTCTCCTGGACCGGGCGTATCCTCGAAGGGATACGTGAGCGGATCCTCGGTGGAATCATAGATTCGCGGCATCGTGACCTTCCAATGCGCCCCGCGACGCTCGGGTCGCCAGCGCAGGTCTCTTCGGAAGACCCAGCATCCTCAGAATCCCATCAGGGTCGCATAGCGATCGCGATGAAATGCCTGGTTTCCCCAGGTGGTTTCCAGCGCCCGTGCCCGTTTTAGGTAGAGGCCTGCGTCGAACTCGTCCGTCATCCCGATGCCCCCGTGAATCTGAATCAGCTCATTGGACATGTGGTGCAGGAAGTCGCCCGCTTTGCACTTCGCCAGGGAGCACAGCTGCGGGGTGTCCTCGCTGCCGGCGTCGATCGCTTGCAGCGCCGCTTCGACACAAGATCGCGTCATCTCCATCTCGGTAAAGAGCTCCGCCGCCCGATGCCCGAGTGCCTGGAAGGAGCCGATCACCTGGCCGAACTGGACTCGGTTCTTCAGATAGTCGAGAGTCATGTCGAAGGATTGTGCGGCCGTACCCAGCATCTCGGCGGCGAGACCCGCTCGGGCGCGATCGAGTGTCGCCTGCAGGATGACCTCCCCTTGATCGACCGCGCCCATCAGGGCCTCGGATGAAACCTCCACCCCGTCAAAAATGACATGGGCGTAGCCTCGGCTGTCAGCGGTTCGCCGTCGCTGGCGACTCACTCCCGAAGCTCTGGCGTCGACCAGAAAGAGACTGATGCCGACGCCCTCACCCGGCGCGCCGCTCGTTCGCGCCGCCACGATGAATGCGTCCGCCGACATGCCTTCGAGCACGTGAACCTTATGGCCGCTCAGTACGAAGCCATCATCCTTCCTTCTTGCCGCGAGTGCCGTGCGGTCCGGGGCGTGGCGCGGCCCCTCATCGATGGCCAGGGTCACGATGGCAGTCGCGTCCGCGATCTTCGGCAGCCAGTGCTTCTTCTGGGCGTCGTTTCCGCCGGCAACGAGCGCCGTCGCGCCGACGAGGCCGGACACCAGCAGGGGGGATGCCGTCAGCTGCCGGCCCAGTTCTTCGAGGACGACTCCGAACGTCAGGTACCCCATCTCGACGCCGCCGAACTCTTCGGGGACCACGATGCCGGCCCAACCCATCTCGCCGATGCTGGACCAGGTCGCCTTGTCGAAGCCGAACTCATTGCCGCTGTCGCGCACTTCCCGAAACTTCGAGACCGGTGCTTCGTCTCGGGCCCAGGATTTCGCCTGATCCTTGAGGAGGGATTGTTCTTCGGTGAGAGCTGCCATTGTCGTTTCTTCCTTCCCGAGCCGCTCGATGCGGGCCCGCGCTCAGCCGCGCTGGGTATTCTCGGGCAAGCCGAGGATGTTCTTCGCGATGATGTTGTTCTGGATCTCGAAGGAACCGCCGTAGATCGACATGGCCTTTCCGGTCAGCCAATTCCGGACCGCGTTCACTTCGTCCTTGCTGAATCCCTCCCCTTCCCATCCCACTCCGTTGTGGCCCATCAGTTCCAGGGTCAGCTCGGCCCGCTGCTGAAGGACATTCGAGGCCGCGTTCTTCAGGATCGATGCGGCAGCGCTCACCTTGGCATTGCCACGAGCCTCGGCGGTGACGCGGGCGATCGTCAACGAATGGGCCTTGGCGTCCATCAGGTGTGCGGTCAGCCGCGAGCGGAGATCGGGGTCCGCCAGTCGTCCCTCGACGTCGACACCGACATACTCCTTGGCGACATCCTTGAGAGATTTGCGCTTGCCACTCCCCACTCCGGAAATCGCGCCCGTCTGGCTCTGGCGCTCGTGCTGGAGAAGCCGTTTGCCGACGGACCAACCAGCGTTCAGATCGCCTAGCATCTCATCCTTTTCGGCGCGTGCATCATTGAAGAAGGTTTCGCAAAAGGGCGACTCGCCGCCGATCAACTGGATCGGACGCGTCTCGATTCCGGGCTGATTCATATCGATCATCAAGAAGCTGATTCCGTCGCGCTTTGCGACCTCGAAATCGGTCCGAACCAGCAAGCCGATCCACTGCGCGTGATCCGCACCGGATGTCCATGTCTTCTGACCGTTGACGATCCAGTGGTCGCCCTTGTCTTCGGCCTTCGTGCTCAGCGAGGCCAGATCGGAGCCCGCGTTGGGCTCGGAGTAGCCGAGCGCCCAGAAAACCTCCCCCCTGCAGATCCTGGGGATATGACGCTGCTTCTGGTCCTCGCTGCCGTACTCGAGGATCGTCGGTCCGACCATCGTGATGCCCATGCCGGTCGTCCGCACGAGGGGATTGAAGGCACCGGCCCGATCGAGTTCCTGGTTGAGCGCGCGCGCCTGATGTTGAGTGAGACCACCCCCACCGTACTCGGCGGGCCATGTGGGCGTTGCCCATCCCTGCGCTCCGAGGCGCTGCCCCCAGACGAACGCGTCGCCCTCAGTCGAATCGATCGTTTCGGCGCTCATCAAGGCGGCCCCTCGCCCGGCCAGGGAGGTTGGAAAATTCTCGACGAGCCAGGTCCGCACGTCGCTTCGGAACGATTCGAGCCCGTCTTCTTCTTCAGCCATTTCATTCGTCCTCTTTCTGAGAGATCGACCGCCGACCGGGAGGCCTGCGGAGCGGGATTGAGACAATACCGGGAATTTCCGCGCACAGCGCGAATTCGCCACATTCGAGAGAGGGGCGCCTCGTCTGGCGAAAGGCAGCGACCTGCTAGGTTTCTCAGCCATGAGCTGGAAGGAAGAAGTCGACGGAATCCTGCGACGCCGTGAGCTCGCCTTGTCGCACGGCGGCAAGGAGGCCGTCGAGGAGCAACACGCGCGAGGCCGCCTGGCCGTCCGCGAGCGAATCGAGGGCCTGATCGATCGCGACAGCTTTCACGAACACGGCCAGCTCGCGGGGCAGTCGGAGGTGGACGATCAGGGGAATCTGATCGACTTCACGCCATCGAATACCGTCGTCGGTACGGGAAGGATCGACGGGCGACGAGTCGTCGTGTGTGGTGACGACTTCACTATTCGGGGGGCGGCGTATTCCGCGGTGGGGTTGAAGAAGGGGCAATACGCCGATCAGCTGTCCGTCCAGCGCAGGCTCCCCCTGGTACGACTCCTCGATTCCGGCGGGGCCTCGATTGCGGGCGCGAGAGGGACGAAGGGTCGCTCGGGGTACGACATGACGGCGGTTTCGCCGATGAATCTCCTGTGCGTGGATGCCCTCGCCCAGGTCCCCGTAGTCTCGGCGGCGCTCGGTCCCGTGGCGGGATTCTCCGCCGCTCGTCTCGTGGCTTCGCACTTCTCGGTCATGACCCGCGACACGTCGCAGATCCTGACGGGCGGACCTGTACTCGTCGAGCGAGCGATCGGTCAGACGACGAGCAAGGAAGATCTCGGCGGCTCCCAGGTGCACGGGCTCAGCGGGGTGGTCGACAACGTGGCCGACAGCGAACGCGACGTCTGGCGGCAGATTCGAACGTTCCTGAGCTTTCTCCCGGGCAACGTCTGGGAGCCACCACCGGTGATCGAAAGCAGTGATCCCGCGAACCGGCAGGAAGAAGAGCTGCTCTCGATCATTCCCGAGAACCGTCGTCGGGCGTACAAGGTCAGGCGGGTGATCGAGCTGATCGTCGATCACGGATCCTTCTTCGAGAAGACGACGGGCTACGGGCGAAGCCAGGTCACGGGATTCGCACGGATGAACGGGCACCCCGTCGGCATCCTGGCGAATGACTGCTACTTCGACGGAGGTTCGATGACAGCCGCTGCCGCCCAGAAGGTCCGTCGTTTCGTCGAACTCTGCGACACCTTCCATCTGCCCGTGGTGAGTCTCGTCGATCAGCCGGGATTCATGATCGGGGAAGCAGCCGAACGGGCCGGCACGATCCGTTACGGAATGGAGGCGATGTTCGCCGCGACCCAGACCACGGTGCCATGGGTTGCGGTGTTGATGCGCAAGGCCTTCGGCGTGGCCGCCGGCGTCCACCTCGGACCAGGCGCGACGGTCTTCGCATGGCCCTCCGCCGAGAGCGGCGCGCTGCCGGTCGAAGGGGGCGTCGCCCTTGCCTATCGGCGTGAGATCGAGACAGCCGACGATCCCATTGCCAAGCGCCGTCTACTGGAAGACGAGATGAGTGCTGCGCAGTCGGTTTTTCCGCGGGCGGAAGAGTTCGGCGTTCATGACCTCATCGATCCGCGCGAGACGCGGCCCGCGCTCTGCGATTGGCTCGAGGAAGTGATCCCCCAGCTTTCTGCCCGCAGCGGCCCCCGGCGGTACACCGTCCGTCCGTGACCGCGCAGGTCAACGAGTTGCCCGTCGACGGATGAGGTGGTCGGGCGGACCGCGCGAGCGCGGTTCGTGACCAGACGGCCTGATCCCCTGCGAACCGTGGGTATTTAGCCGTTGCGTTTTCCCCCATTCTTGTTCAAGGTGAAAGATAAGACCAACTCGCCGGCTACGACGACGACGAACTTGTGCCGCCTGCCGGCACACAAAGTCCAGTGCGCAACCGAGGAAGTGACATGAACCAGAAAATGAAGATCTCCGGAACAGCTCTTGCCAAATTCGCGCTGACCCTGGCCCTGACCTTCGGGCTGTCAGCACCCGCGGGTGCGGTGATCCTCAATGTCAACGCCCTGATGGACGGACCACAGGCCAACGCCGGCGCCGGGACGGGCTCCCCAGGCGTAGGCACGATGACGGGCACTTTCGATACCGTCTCGGGTCAACTTTCGTGGTCGATTACCTGGAGCGGATTGATCGGGGCGCCCGCGGCGATGCACTTCCATGGACCCGCGCTTCCGAACCAGAATGCCGGTGTCCAGGTCAGTACGGGCGTCGTTGGCCCGCCGGTCGTCGGCAATACGATCATCAGCGCCCCCCAGGCCACCGATCTCCAAGCGGGCCTCTGGTACCTGAATTTGCACACGAGCTCTTTCGCAGGCGGTGAAATCCGCGGCCAGGTATCCGTGAGCAGTCCTGCCCCTGTCCCCGGACCGGCCCTGCTCCTCGTGGTGCCCCTGATGATCGCCGGTGGGGTCGCACTGCGTCTACGAACGAAGCGCGTCTGACATAGCGTCGCAGCCGGGGGGGCCGTGCCCGGGGTCGCCCCGGGCACAGCGTGAGGGAACCGGTACCGAACAGCGACGAATCCACGCATCCCCATCGACAGCGTGGCCTAACGCCGTCCCGCTCCGAGTTGGATCGTTGCGCAAGGAAAGACAGACACGCTTGCTCGGTCGCCGTGTTTCGCTTGAAGCCAGGCTTCCGTCTCGTCCCAGGTCTTGAAGAGAATCGTTTCGGCTCTCGCTTCGGGCTGCAGACTGCCCCGATCGATCTCGGGCGCGAAGAAGATGATGTCGCGCCTCTTGATCCGGGGTGCACGCCGAAAATCGAGTCGCATGCCGGGTCCGAAGAGCCAATGACTCCCTAGTCCTTCGGCGCCCTCGAGCGCGACGACCACCGTCCCTCCCTCACGCAGGATCGGCTCGGGTGCCGTCTGCCAGGGCGCAAACGCGGTCAGGTATTGCAGAAATTCGCCATCCTTGGGGTAGACCGAGAGCACACAGACATCGGCTCCCGGCGGCGTCGGGCTCGCGAACACCCGGCGAGCGATCTCTGTCCCTGCCCGATGGGCCGAGACGACATCCCCTGTAACCAATCCCGCCATCCCCAGGCGCGAGTTGGGGATCGAGTTCACGAGGAAGTCGACTCCCGCCATTCTCGCCGCTTCGTCTGCCTCGAGACGTGCATCGGTCTCGGTCACCGCATAACGGCCTCGGGTGCAGGTACCCCGATGGTAGGCCTCGGCAGAGGCAAGGCTCGAGATTCCGGGCATCAAGAGTTTCGAGCCGCCGGAGAATCCAGCCGCGCCGTGGGGAATGATCGAGCCGACGAGAATCTTCAGATCCGACTTCATGAAGTCTGCGTTGATCTCGACCGGCGAACCGAAGCTCGTGTGGCCGATCGGAACGCAGCCGTCCCAGGAAAAATGATTCGCCACCGCACACACATCGAGGACTTCCGCGCCCAACTTCTTTTCGAGATCCGGGCGGGTCATCGGGCGATGATTCGCGACACCCGCCAGAATCAAGACGTCGCGATCCTCGATACCCGCAGCACGTAGTTCGGCGAGTATGGTGGGGACGAGTCGTACTCCTGGCGTCGGGCGCGAAAGATCGTCGATCACAATGCAGGGTCGGGACCGGCCGGCGGCGAGGTCCCGGAGACGCGGCGTGCCGATGGGATTCGCAAAAGCCGACGCGACCCCCGCTTCCCCGATATCGGGGCCATCCGCTGGGGCACAGAGTTCGATTCGCCACTCGTCCGGGAACGACAGAACCAGGTCGCGATCGTCGTACCAGGCGCCGAATCGAATCTCGGCCGTGTTACGGACGCTCGGAATTCTCGCTGCCGTACTCATGGTCCCAGGAATCTATCAGAGAGGTCGCTGCGACGCTCAGCCCCACTCCTCGGGATCAGCCTGCAACTATTCCCGCAAAGCCGGCGGGATGCGGCGACCCGACCGTCTCCGAAGGCATCGAATGACGAAGCCATGGCTCGAGAGACAGGCTGCGCCTCTCGCGGCCCCCGTCCGTCTCATCCGTCCTTCAACTGGCCTCGGACAACACCGGCCCTCGACTGTGCATGTAAGCGAAAACGCCGCAGTACAAGAGCGTTGCGACCAGGGCCATGCTTCCGCTGACCATGAACATCGTGCCATATCCCATGCCGGCACCCAGGATCGAGGCCGAGATATTGGGGCCGATGAATTGTCCCAAGCCCTGCACGCTGGGCATCAGGGCCACGAGAGATCCACCACGATCCATGTGCGCCATCATTGCCGACTGGTAGACATCGACAAAGGTCCACAGGGTCATGAAGGAGAACAAACTGACCAGGATATTGAGGTCGGTAATGCCACCGCTGAGCATCATGACGATGGCCGCCATGGCCAAGAGGGATACGAACAGGGGCTTGAACAGTCCAAAGCGAGTGCAGACCATCGCAATCGCGCATCCGACGACCGCAAAGATCGATGACCACGTCAGCAGGGGACCCACCCAATCCTCGGCAATACCGTCCGCGTGTGCAGCCAATTCGATGTAGGTGTAGTAGCCGCCGATGTTGACGTAGGTAAAACCGATGGCGACGAGGCAGAGCACGGGCATGAGCTTCGGTACGTGCCAATCCTCGACCTCCTCCTGGCCTGCTTCCTGCTGCGCCAACTCCTCGTCGTTGAGAGGCCTTGCCGGCAGCCAGTTCAGGAACAGGACACAAATCCCGGCCAGGCCGATGAAGAACAGGAAGATCTCGTTCATCGTAAACTGGGGAAGTAGATGTAATTCCAGAGCCGTGGAAAATGCAAAACCGAACAACAGCATGTTGAATGCACGAACCGGCACTGTCGTCCCCCCAAGAGACACCACAGCGACGGCCGTAAAAATTCCGCTACCTATTCCGGTCGCGACGCGCAGCCACAACACCTGCTCGTAGTCGAGAAACACCATGCACAAGGCATTGCCGCCAATAGACAGGAGCACGCCGGCCAAGACCAGATGTCGCCGGTTGACCCGCGAGACCAACAGGGAAGACAGGATGGCGCCGATAGACAAGCCGCCCAGATCCGCCCCCCAGACTCGACCGACCTGCTCCTCGGAAAATCCGAGTATCGCGACCATGGCCGTACTGAGTACCGGCACGCTTACCATCACTGAGTAGCCGACTAGCGCCATGTACAGCGAGATGGTGATAGAACGCCAGCCGTCGAAAATGATGGAAGAACTCGGAGTGGTCGTCGCGTCGTTAGTCACAGATCACCATTTAGGGGTCCTGGATCATACCAAGTGGTGCCGATTGTAACCCCATGGGTGGAGCGCGGGAAGCATGACCGTGACCCATGCCCTCGTGTCCAGTTGGACTCGCTCGATTGACGCGGCCTCTCAGCGAGGAAGCGGCGACCCGTTAAGTCGTCGACACCAGAATCGCGCCTCATTTCCGGTACGGCCGCCAGTGACTCTGCCGAAAGACCGGTCCGCGAGGAAACACCCTCCACAAGCCCAATATCGACGGGATATTCAGAGAAGGGTGCGGCCTCATTGGCATCGAGATCAAATCGACCGGCCACTTAACGCTCCCATCTCATGGCGTGCCGGCTTTCCACCTTTCAGGCCGGCTCCACGCGCTTGGCAATGATCAGCAGCGCGACAGTGAACGCGCCAAAGGCTGCGGTCATCCAGCGGATGATGTTCATGAGAATGTCGAATAGTCCCTCGATACCGTAGTCGTCCGCGTATGACTGAGGGTCGTCGTACCACGGGAGGAACAAGACGGCGATGATTCCGATCGCTGTCAGGCCCCCGAACATCCATGCCATTCTCCGGATATCGCCGATACCCAGTCTGGTTCTCGGATTGATTGGATGGCGCACGGGGTCGATCTTCGTCAGGCCTCCGTATCTTCGTTTGAAGACGAAATACGCAACCGGTCCGCTCACCAGGGCGAGCATGCCTCCTACGAAGTAGTCGGTGCCGTTGATGAACAAGGCGATGAAAGCGATGCTGAGCGGGGGCACGCACATTGTGATGAAGCCCCGGGTCCCAAACGGAACTTTGAAAGGCCTCTCCAGATCGGGCTCTTTGATCCGCAAGATGCAGGCGGAGACGAAGATCAGCACATAGGCAGCCATGAAGAGCATCACGTCCACGACCACGATCACTTCGAACGGAAACATGCAGACGAAGAGACTGAACACCCCCAGCGACAAGACTGCGACGTAGGGAACGCCGCGCTCCTCGCTGCACTTGACGAGCGCCCTCGGTGCCAGATTGTCTTCGGCGAGCGCAAAAAAGCCCCTGGAGCCGGATGCGATATAGGTGTTGAAGATGGAAAACTGAGCGATCACCGCGACGAACACGAATAGGATCCCGAGCGCGGGAACGTGAGTCGCTACGACATCGCTGTAGGACAAACCTCCTTCCGAGGCCCATTCACTCCACGATCCAAGGGAGGCGAGCCCTCCCATGGTGGGCAGGATATAAACCGCCATGATCAAGGGGACCGTGATCAGGGTGGCTTTTGGAATCACCTGGGGATCTTCGATCTCGCCCGCCATGGTCGACATGGACTCGTAGCCTGAGTACATCCAGATACCGATTGCAATCCCGGCCCCGATACTCTGCAGAAGAGTCTGATCGGGTGGAATGAAGGGAACAAAGGGGTTGCCCTGCCAATTCGCGAAACCAAATGCAGCGACCATTGCAAAGGCAATCATGACGACGATGGAGATGGCTGTACTCACCGCCCCGACGTCCCTGATGCCCCGAAGGTTGATACACGTGAACAACACGATGACCGATGCCTTGAAGAGATACTCCTCGATGGGTGTCAGCTCGATCACACTCGCGGTATACGATCCCGCGAGGACGACGTAGATCGTATTGTCGAAATAGATGGAAAGGGTTCGCCACCAGCCGGCCTGGAAACCCCAGAATTCGCCACAGGCGAGCTGCACCCACCTGTAGAATCCTCCCTCCTCTGGAATGGCCGATCCGAGTTCCGAGGCCACCAACCCCATCGGGGTACTCCATACGAAGGGAAGCACGATCAACATGACCAGAGTCAGCCCGGGTCCCGCCTGTGGGATCATTTCTTCGATCCCATAGGCACCGGCGGCGCAAAGACAAAAGATCATGAAGACGACGGTGGACGTCGTCATCCGGTACTTCTTCAATCCGGCGCGCGTCGGATCGAACGTGGCGTCCGCTTCGTCTGAATCCATCATCTGGTGAGACTATCCCGACGCCACATCGAGATCCATTCGGCGCCGGCATCGAGGCTGCGCTGCCGCCGAAGCTCGTCTCCAATTCGTCCATCCGGCTCAACACCTTGCTCCTCACTGGACCCTGCGAGAATGAAGTCGTCTTTCCCCTCCACCCGAACCGCGCTTCCCTGTATCCTATGGTGCGAGCTCACCCCAATTGAGGCATTCCGTTTCTTGACGAGGGAAACCCGCCATGCCAGAGCACAAGGATGTCATCGTGATCGGCGCCGGAGTCATGGGCTGCTCGATCGCCTATCACCTAGGCCGTCGGGGGATCTCAACATGCATAGTCGACCGCGAATCCATCGCCGCCCGTGCGTCGGGTAAGGCCTGGGCGGTGTTCACCTATGCACCGGCCATGTTCGCCTACGAGTCCTGTGTCATGACGCCCAGCGGCGGACTCGCAAGTGTCCCCTTCGACACCTCGCTCACCGTACCCGGCGAGAGCGTCGAACACTGGCTCTATCTCCACTCCGCGTCGTACGACCGCATGCCGGAACTCGCGATCGAGCTACGGGAGCGCGGCGGGATCGACATCGAGTATTGTGAGACGCCCAGTACGAACCTCGTGACCCAGCAGGAATTCGAGCAAGCAGGCGGCCCACAGGAGCTGCTCCGCCCCTTGCGAAGGGTTGGCGGCGTCGAATGCGACTGGATCGACGCCGAGGCGCTGCGAGAGCAGTTTCCTTCGCTGAACCCGGACTCCGTGGGCGGGATCACGTATCCAGCGGGACAGGTGGAGCCGTATAGGTTCACCCCCGCCATGGCCCACGCGGCAGAAAAGCTGGATGCCGAAATCGTACGGGGTGAGGTGGTGGGCTTCGCGACGAAGGGCGACAGGATTACGGGCGTACGGCTCGCATCGGGAAACGAACTTCGAGCCAATGCGGTCGTTCTCGCGATGGGCCCCTGGATGGGACAAGGGACAGCGCTACTCGGATGCGAGATCGGCTGCCGCTCCGTGATCACAGAGTGTCTGCGCGCAGAAATGCCAGGTGAATTGCCCCTCCATACCCTCGGAGCCGGAGACTATTGGATCCTCCCCAAGAAAAATGGCGAGGTGATTCTTGCCAAGTACGGTGCGAACGATTTCGTCGAACGTTCCAATTTCGACGCAAGCCTCACCGAAGAAGTGAAGCTGGAGATCGTGGAGGGTGTCGCGCGAATCCTGCCCACACTCGAGGACGCGAAGATCGTCGAGCAGCGAGGCGATCTGCTCGCCATGGCGCCAACACCTCCATACCAGAAGCCTGTGATGGGGCGACTCCCCGACTGGCAAAACGGCTATATCGCGTCGCGTTTCGGCGGGGATGGAGTCTGCATGAGCCCCGCGGTAGGTGAATTGATGGCCGAACTCGTCGAGACCGGAAAGGTCCCGCTGCGCGCCCGGCGAATGTTCGAACGGCTCGCCCCCGTCCCCCTCAGCGGGCGAATTCGGCTCGTCCCTGCCCTCGCTTCGTCTCGGTGTCGAGTCCAGGAGACGCCAGGCGTTCGATGCGCTGCCAGCCGAGATCGAGGCCGGACCCGGGCTCGTCAGGGGCGCGGACACAACCACCCGCTTCGATGCAGATCAGGATGGCCCAGGCATATTCGTCGTGCTCGACCGGAACCGGGCGCTCGCGATCGCTGCAGCCAGACCACGGTCGGCAGCTACACAGCGGCTCAAGACGCGGGTTGCAGTACCAAGCGACGTGGGCCACGAACCACGAAGGAGTCGATGAGTTCGGGCTGCAGGCGGGGCCCGTGAGTCACCGGAAGTTGGGGCACGAGCGCCTCCATTGCGACCTTGCCCTCGAGCCGTGCAAGCGACGCTCCCAGACAGAAATGAACCCCATGACCGAAGCCCAGATGCGGTCGGGGGCTGCGTGTCACATCGAAGCGGTCCGCCTCCTCGTAGACCGCGGGGTCGCGGCCCGCGGAACCGAGCAGCAGCGCCACCTGCGCGCCGTTCGGAATCTTGCCGCTCGGAAGTTCCACATCCTCGGTGGTCTGGCGAAACAGCAGTTGAACCGGAGTGTCCCAGCGCACCGTCTCTTCGAGCATCCGCGGGACCAGAGTGGGATCGGCCTGAACCTTCGAGAGTTCCTCGGGATGAGCCAACAGGGCCAGGGTCGAATTGCCAATCAGATTCGTGGTCGTTTCGTTTCCCGCGACCAGCAGCAGGGCGATGAATCCATAGACCTCTTCTTCTCCGAGAGTGTCTTCGTTCTTCGAGTCCACGAGAACGCTGATCAGATCGTCGGTCGGATGGACGCGCCGATCTCGCACGATGTGGCGCATGTATCCCCGCAGCTCTCCCATCGGCTCGATCACCGCCCGCAGCCCGCCCTCGCGATTGCCGCCTGTGGATGCGGAGACGATCGCATCGCTCCAGCGTTTGAAGTCCCGGTGGCGATCAGGCTCGACACCTAGCATCTCCGCGATCACTGTCACCGGAAGCATCACCGCGAGGTCTCCGACGACGTCAAATGGCCCGCCGCGCATCCGCCGAGCCATGCATTCGTCGACGATTTCGCGCATGCGGGGTTCGAGGGCAGAAATCCTCCGCGGAGTGAAGCCGCGATTGACGATCGCGCGAATATCGTCGTGCAAGGGAGGGTCCTCGGTGACGAGATTCGGCGGTCTTCGGCTCACGAGAGGATTGACTCGAGCCCGCAGCATGAATCGGCCGATCGCCATCAGGTCGCGCAAGCCTGGGCGCTGCCCAGCCGTACTCTGGAGCGCCTTTTGCATACCAGCGGAGGAGAAAGCCCGGGGCTGGCGCAAGGCGAACTCCACATCCGCGTGCCGCGACAGGCAATAGGTGCCCGACTCCGGGGATCGATAGATCGGAGCATCTTCTCGCAGCTCCCGGTAGATCGGGTACGGGTCGGCCCAATGGATTTTGGACATCGGCTCATAACTCAGGGACATTCGGGTTCGCTCCTCGGGGACGTGGCTCTGGCATCGAAGCATCGTGCACCCGATCGCCCGCGTCGAGGTGTGAGCCAGCGGGATTTTCGACGTGTCGGAGTCATTCCCTTCACGCCAGACGAGCCGAAACTTCAGCCGACCTACTCGATGGGCCGATTCGAAAGCACCGGTCACCACGCTCCTCGTCCGTCATCGCCCAGGGAGTTGGCGAAGGGCGTCTATGGATGGAGACTCGACTAACAGTATTCGACCGACACCCGCGCGACGACCGGATGATCGGTCTCGCTGACTATAGACATGGGATCCCACGCATCATCACAAACCGGCAGCTACCCTTCAGCGATGCGCAGAGGCGCGAAGCATCCGAGACAATGAATTGATTTTTCCCATCCGGTGCTGATCCGGATATCGTGATCTCCGTCACCGCAGCGGCCACTGGAGGCCGTCTACCCTGCCCGTAGAACCGACGGCTGGGCATTTCCCATGCTTGCGACACGGGAGTAATATTCCTCCTCACCCAAGACGTGATATCGGCCATCCGCTTTCCACGGCGTGTTCCCGACACGCCATTCACGTCGAGGAATCACAATGCGACCCACACGACCACGCTCACCCCATCGAATGCATGCTTCACTTCTCGCGCTCACGTTCGCGCTCGTTTTTCCCGCGTGCGTAGGTCAAGACGACTCAGATCCTTCTCCCGTCATTGTGAGCGCCCTATGCGGGAACAGCGACGTGGAAGCGGGAGAACAATGCGATGATGGAAATACCGCCTCGGGAGATGGGTGCAGTCGCTCTTGCCAAAATGAAATCACGACGGGGACGACGATCGAGGTGAGCAATGTTCGGTCCGTCGCGACCGCTGTCGAAGGAGCAACCCTCGCGATGTCGACCTACACGGCTCCAGAGGACGGACTTCTCGTCGTCAGGATCGGTGCCAAAGGTTCGGTTTCGAATAGTGTCCGATTCGATGGTCAGGACATGATCCACTTGTCCTCACTCGAGGTGAGCTACTGGACCACGGTTTCCGTCGAAATGTACTACCTGCCCGTCGTCGCGGGAGAGTCCGGAGCCATCGAAGTGGACTACGGGTTCGCTGGCACCGATCAAAAGGCAATCATCGCGGCGACCCTTGTCGGAGCCGATACCGTCGAGAGCGTCCAGACATTTACCGATGGAGAGACCTTCTCCGATGGGAGGACCGGCCCGAACCGCGCTGAATACTCCTTTTCGACAACCGACGAATCGGTGATCTTGACCGTGCTCACCGATCACGGCAGAGGCATCCCCGCCGAAATTGGAGTCGGACATCTGCTCGATGCCCATCCCACCGTTCCGGAGGCTGACTTCCATGAAACGAAGGTCCTGGGCGGCCATGTCATGGCCCCGGTGCCCGGAACCTACACGCTTGGGTATCAGAACACGGATCCAATGGGCTACATGGACTACGTGATGATCGTCGCCGCGTTCTCCCTCAGCGATTGACTCCGTCGCCTCGCAAGCGTTGGGAGGTCTGCACCCGCCCAGGAATCCTGGACACCGGGCAAGCCAGCCAGGAGCGATCCCAGGGAGTCCCGTGGATCGGATCTCGTCTCGCGCGAGTTCGAGCGACCGCAAGGAGACCCGACGAGATCAGATCCCCGCCAGCATGCCCCCGTCGGCGATGAACTCGGATCCCGTGCAATAGGACGACTCCTCCGACGCAAGAAAGGCGACCAACTGAGCGATCTCGCCAGGCTGGCTCACGCGACCGAGCGGCGTGGTTTCGTAGGGGTCGCGTCCGCGGCCGACCCCGCCCATCTTCTCGATCCCGCTGGTGACGTCGGGGGCGATCATCGCCGTGTCGACGCCGCCGGGGTGAACAGAGTTCACCCGGATGCCCAGGGGCCCGAGCTCCAGTGCTGCGGTCTTCGTCATCCCCCGAACCGCAAATTTGGTCGCCACATAGGCGATCGCACCGCGTACCCCGACCATGCCTCCGACCGAGGAAACATTCACGATCGAGCCGCCGCCGGCCTCCTCGAGGGCGGGGGTGGCTGCCTGCAGCCCGAGAAAGACGCCGACCTGATTCACCTGCACGATCTGCATGTATTGCTCGAGGGTCGTCTCGAGCAGCGGCGCCGACATCAGGATGCCCGCGTTGTTGACGAGGACGTCGAGCCTCCCGAAAGTTCGCTGTCCCACCCCGACGGCTTCCGCCCAGCTCTCAGGCTTCGTCACATCGTGGCGGAGATAGACCGCTGCATCGCCCAGAGACTCCGCGACGGCCTTGCCGAGTTCGTCCCGCACGTCGCCGAGCACGACCCGAGCTCCTTCCTCAACGAATAGTCGGGCCTCGGCCTCACCCTGGCCCCGCGCTGCCCCGGTGATCAGGGCCACCTTGCCTTCGAGCTTTCCCATCCCTTCTCCCTCGCCGCTAGACCGGAGCGGCCTCGAGTTCGATCCTATCTCGGATCTGGACCCCCGCACCCACCCCGCTCTGGCCCTCTCTCCCGGGACGGATGCAGCCCGTTCGGCGCCGACACACCCTGCGCACAGAGCCGACTTCGTTTATTGGCGCTCAACTCTGCGGGTTCGACCCCGGGGCTCGACTCCGTCTACAATCACGAGTACGCAATCGACTCGGGATGAGTGCGCGTGGGGGAGAACGTGTTGGCCGGAATCCGCGACAGAGCAGCGATCGTTGGAATCGGTCAGACCCCGTACGGCAAGGCGCTCGGCCGATCGGAGCCGGACATGGCGGTCGAGGCGATCTGGAACGCCTGCTCCGATGCGGGTATCTCGCCCAGCCAGATCGACGGCCTGGTCCGCTACGACATGGACACCACACAGGAGGAACATCTCCTCACCCTTCTGGGCAACCCGGAGCTCAGATGGTTCGCCGGAACCCCGTACGGCGGAGGCGGCTCGGCATCGATCCTCGTGCTCGCAGCAACCGCGATTGCGGCGGGAATGGCGGAGACGATCGTGGTCTACCGTTCTCGAGCACGCGGTAAGAAATCGGTGTTTGGAAAGGACTCCAAGCTCGGCGGGCGTTATTGGGAGCGACTGGAGGCGGAGCTTCCGGGCCTGAATCAGTGGCATGTGCCGCAGGGTCTCGTCAGTGCCTTCCAGGAAATGGCCATGATCACGAAGCGGCATCAGATCGACTACGGCACCAGCGAGGATCAGTTTGCCGAAGTGGCCGTCGCCTTCAGGAAACACGCGATGCGCAACCCCAACGCCGTCATGCGCCAACCCATGACCGTTGAGGATCACCACGCCTCGCGGATGATCTCGGACCCGCTACGTCTGTTCGATTGCAATATCGAGACGGACGGCGCCTGTGCGATGATCGTGACCACGCCCGAACGAGCGCGAGATCTCCCACAACCCACAGTCCTGATCCACGCGGGCGCAATGGCCGCGGGGTCGCACCATATGCACCTGTCGACCCTCTTCTCCCGCTCGCGAGACGAGGACTCGGCGGCGCGGGTCGGTCGCCGACTCTGGGAGGAGTCGGGTCTTTCTGCCTCCGACATCGATGCAGCCTTCTTCTACGACTTCTTCACCTCGCTCGTGATCATCGCGCTCGAGGACTACGGTTTCTGCAAGCGTGGCGAAGGCGGACCCTTCGTCGCGGCGGGCGGCCTGGCCTGGCCGGATGGCCGACTCGTCACCAACACCAACGGCGGCCAACTCTCGGAGGCCTTCATCCACGGCGTCAACAACAACCTGGAGGCCGTGCGCCAGATCCGTGGAACATCGTCCTCCCAGGTCAGCGACTGCAAGCTCGTACTCGTGGCCGGGGCCAACACCGACCCAACGGGCGCGGTGATCTTGCGGAGCGACACATGAGCGATCTACGCGAATCCGTGATGACACGGACCCTTCCCCTCCCGCTTCCCAGCGCGGACAACATCGAGTTCTATCGGGCCACCCGCCGTGGGGAATTGCGATTTCAGCGCTGCTCCGAGTGTGGCAGCTGGCGCCACTATCCACGCCCCGCTTGTGGGGAGTGCCACTCCCTGGATTTCGCGTGGGAGCTCTCGAGCGGGTGCGGTCACATCTATACCTGGACCATCGTGCGCGGCCCTACGCTTCCCGCGTTCCAGGACGAGTTACCCTACAACGTGATCGATGTAGTGATGGACGAGGGTGTCCACTTCCAGAGCCAGCTCCTCGATTGCCCGCCGGAGGAGATTCGCGCCGAGCAGCGGGTCGAAGCGGTCTTCGAACCGGCGAACGAGGACATCACGCTCGTCAAGTTTCGACGAATCCAGGGGGTCTCGACCGACGGTCGGGCACGAACGGGAAGGGAGAGTCCGCATGAGTGAGTGCTTGAAAGACAAGGTCGCGATCGTGACGGGTTCGGGCGGCGGTATCGGCCGTGGCATCGCGATGGCGATGGCCCACGAGGGTGCACAGGTCATCGTGAACGACCTGGGCTGCAACCCGATGGGCGAAGGCGAGAACGCTCATCCGGCCGATGCGGTCGTCGCCGAGATCAAGGCGGCCGGCGGCCAGGCAGCGGCCAACTACGAGAGCATCGCGAGTGTCGCGGGAGCGCAGCGGCTGGTCGAACGAGCCATCGATCGCTACGGCCGGATCGACATCCTCGTCAACAATGCCGGAATCACCCGAGTCAACATGCTGTGGGACATGAGCGAGGAGGAGTGGGATACCGTCATCGCCACCAACCTGAAGGGTACGTGGGCCTGCATCAAGGCGGCGGCTCCCCATATGATCGAGCAACGCAGCGGTCGCATCATCAATTTCTCGTCGGACATGGCACTCCGAGGAGGCACCGGCGTCGCGCCCTACAGCGCCTCGAAGGCGGGAGTCCTCGGCCTCACGATCACAGCGGGCCTCGAGCTCGGTGTCTACGGGATTACGGTGAACGCGATCTGGCCGGGTGCGCGCTCGCGATTTCGGGAGGCGGGTGCCGAGTGGCGCGGAAAATACAAGCTCGGCATGCCGGCATCCGACAGGACGCGAGGAGAAAAAAGGCCGCCGAGAACCGAGATGGATCCCGACGACATCGCACCGATCGTCGTCTATCTGGCCCGCGACGAAGCAAGGGACATCAATGCGCAAGTCTTCCGAGCGAGCATGGGCAAGCTCTCACGCGTCGCACCGATCGGTGCCGAGCAGGCGGTCTCGAAACAGGGGCGTTGGACCCAGACCGAACTCAGCGAGACGGTGCCCCAGGAGCTGACTTCCGGGCTCGAGAACCCGGCTCCCCAGTCCGACGATCCAGTATGGCGCTGGATGGTCTAGCCGCGGCTCCGCCCAGGCTCCCTATCCAAAGGATCCAGCGCGCGCCGCAGTACTGCTGCCGCCGTCGACCGGAAGCAGGGTCCCCGTTACGACTTCGGAATCGCGGCTGGCAAGAAATGCGGCCGCCGCCGCAACATCCTCCGCCGTCACTAGCCTCGTCAGGTGCATGCGCTCGAAATGGCGGCGGCGCTCGGGACTCAGCACTTCCCGTTGCTCGTTGACCACATAGCCCGGAGCCAGTGTATTACAGCGTATGGCGTCGGCCGCGTAGTCCGTTGCGATCGCGCGGGTGAGCGCATTCATACCGCCCTTGGTCGCCGCATAGGCAGGCATGCCGGGTGTGGCGCGTTCGGCAGCGCGCGACGAGACGTTGACGATCGAGCCGTGTCCGGCCGTCCGCATCTCTGGGATCGCAGCTCGACACATCCACATCACCGCCGTCAACCCGATTCGGTGGACTCGCTCCCAGGCTTCGGTGTCGAGATTTTCGATCTTCGTGTCTCGCGGCTCGACCGAGGTCGCGATCGCGTTATTCACGAGCACGGTCAGTGAACCGAAGTGCTCGACGCTCGCTCGAACCAGCTCAGCGCAACGATCTTCGACGCCGAGATCCGCTGCGATGAAGATGACCTCACCGGGGAGATCCGCACAGGACGCCACAACCTCTGCCCCGCGGTGCTCGCTGCGGCCCGTCACGACCACGCTGGCACTCTCCTGCGCAAAGCGTCGAACGATCGATCGACCCAGCCCAGAGGTCGAGCCGGTTATGATCGCGACTTCGCCAAGCATGCGGTCGGCTAGCGGCAAGGGGAGTCCAACCGGACGGAATCAATGACGATGCATGACACTGTTCTTCCCCTCACATGATTCCCCTGCCGTGATAGTACGTGACTCCAGTCGAACAGGTACCCGAAAGTCCATTTCGCGCGTCACGACCCCAGCTTCTACCTGGACCTAGCAATGTTGCCCGGTTCCACTCTTGACCGCAGGCTTCGGGCGAAAGTGGGTCGAGTCACCCGGTCGTCGCGAGGTCATTGCGGTCCGCAGAGGTGTAGCGCGGGTGAGGACTACCCGTTCCGGTGGGGAGCCCGGCTCGTCGTACCTGCACCTCTGCGGTGCGACGTGACGATTCGCATCGACCCGTGCTGAGTCTCATGCCCGGATGGCGGAGCCCTCGATGGCGATGCTGATAGGAATGGGCTGTGTCCATTTCTGCAGCTTGGAGGTGGGATTCCCTGACACGATTTCCCTGCTCGTCGAATAAAGTTCCCTGTTCCTGGTCACAGGGAATTTGACGTTACGTCTGCGGAAATAGTCGGAAACCTGGGACCTGATTCGCTCTGGGGAGCCTGAAATCAGAGAATTTCCCTGTATTTTCCCTGCTTAACAGGGGTTCCGCCCCAGAGACGAGTTCGCCCTGGACTCTCCCCACCCGAGCCCCAGGACATGAGAGTGGCGCCGACCGGGGCGAGTCGTAGGCGCGCGGGCGGCGCGATGCGAAAGGGGCAGAACGTCCTAGAATCGGCTGCGTGCCTCATCGGACGACGCGATCTTGCGAGGGTGTGCTGAGGGCGGCACTGGGGGCGCTGCTGTTGACGGTCTGCGTCAACTGTGACCCGCTTTCCGATTCGTCGCAGGATTCGTCGCAGACGCCCGAGGAACCCAGCGCGTCCGCACCCGACCCCCACGCCCCGCGCCCGAATATCCTGCTCTACGTAGTCGACACCCTTCGCGCAGATCATCTGGGGACCTACGGAAACGAGACGATCCGGACACCCAATATCGATCGCTTTGCGGGATCCGGGCTCGTCTTTACGAACGCCTACGCGAACTCGACCTGGACGCGGCCTTCGATGGCCTCGCTCCTGACCGGCCTCTATCCGACCCGCCACGCCACCAATACCCGAGGCGCGGCGCTGCCGCCGGATCTACAAACACTCGCTGAACGCCTGGCCGAGGCG
>JAPYTP010000054.1 GCA_029941885.1 Myxococcota bacterium | reverse complement strand
ACCCTGGAGTATATGTTCGATCGATTCTCCTTCGGACGACCCCTCGCTTCCTACCAGGCACTCAAGCACCGATTCGCGGACATGAAGATGTGGCTCGAGGCATGCCATGCCACGGTCGATGCTGCGGCCTTCGGAGTCGAAGGAGGAGAGGACGGAGCGGACGTATTGGCAAGTGCTGCAAAATCCTATGTCGGAGACCACAGCGTCCATGTCCTGCAGGAGTGCATCCAGATGCATGGTGGGATGGGCGTGACCTTCGAGCATGACGCTCATCTCTTCCTGCGGAGAGCCACACAGAATCGCGTGCTCTACGGGACGCCGAGTGAACACCGGGAACGTGTCGCTTCGAGAATCGGGCTCGATCGGGAGGGGGCTCGATGAGTGATTCGATTTCCAACGAAGACGTGCAGGCCTTCCGACTTCGTGCGCGAGTCTGGTTGGCCGAGAACATGCCCCTTGAGCCGGAGCAACCCAGGTCACACGCTGACGCGGCGCGGTGGCCCCGCGCAAAGGAACTTCAGCGCCTTCTCTTCGATGCCGGCTTTGCGGGGCTTTGTTTTCCGAAGGAGTACGGTGGACAGGGCCTCAGTCGGGCCCACCAACAGGCCTTCGACGAGGAGGTCACCCCCTACGAGATGCCACTCACGCTCAACGTCCCGACCTTCGGCATCATCGCGGCGACTCTGCTCGAGTTCGGCGACGAGGTACAGAAGAAGCGCTACCTGCCGCCGATCCTGCGTGGCGACGAGGTCTGGGTGCAACTGCTCTCCGAGCCGACCGGGGGCTCAGACCTCGCGTCGGTGATGACCCGGGCGACTCCCGACGCCGATGGATTCGTGCTGAGCGGCTCCAAGGTATGGAGTTCGGGCGCCTACGCAGCCGACTACGGGATCTGCGTTGCGCGCACGAATTGGGATCTTCCGAAACACGACGGAATCAGCGTGCTCATCGTCAAGATGGATGAACCGGGCGTCACGGTGGAACGAATCCGCGGTGTCGCCGGAGACGACGAGTTCTGCCAGGAATTCTTCGACGACGTCAGGATCCCCGCCGAAAACGTAATCGGCCAGGTCGATGCGGGATGGACCGTGGTTCGTGGCCTTCTGGCCCACGAGCGCAATTCGATGGGCGGCGCCTCGCCCTACGTGAGCGGAGGCGGGCTCGTCCCGCAAAGTAGACAGGACGAAATCGTCGCCCTCGCACAGCGACTGGATCTCACTGAAGATATTCGCGTGCGACAGCTGGTCGCAGAGGCGCACATTCTCAGTCTCGTCCAGGATCAGACGTCGCGGCGCGTGACCGGTGCCATGACGCGTGGCGAGCTAGGCCCACCCGCCGGGGCGATCTTGCGCCTGATGGGTGCTCGGGTCTCGGTCCGCCGCGCCGACATCGCGCTCGAAATCGCGGGAGCGGGTGCCGGCGTGTGGCCAGCGGATGATCCCGATGGGGGCCAGGTCGGAGATCGATTCATCGCAAGACAGGGCAGCGAACTCGGTGGCGGCAGTACCGAGATCCAGCGCAACATCATCAGCGAGCGGGTCCTCGAGATGCCGCGTGAGCCCGCGGCGGACCGCGGGATCCCCTTCAGCCAGGTCCGCCGAAATGCGATGCCCAGCCAGCAGGGCAGCTGATTTCGGGGATCCTGGAAAAGCCAGAAAGTGGACGACGCGCAATGGATCTGAGACTCACCGGAAAACGGGCCATCGTAACCGGTGGGAGCCGCGGGATTGGACGCGCGATTGCCCATGTTCTCGCTCGCGAGGGCTGTGACCTCGTCATATGCGCACGCAACGAGAAGGCACTCGTCGTGACCGCGGCAGAGATCGCATCGGCCACTGGAAGAAAGGTGAGTGCGACGGTCGCCGACACATCGAAGGCCAAAGACATCGAAGCCATGGTCGAGGGCGCGGTCCGTACGCTCGGGGGCATCGACATCCTGGTGAACAACGCAGCCGCCGTTGGCGGCCGAGGCAAGGCGGACACCTTGCTCGACGGCGACGAGTCGATCCTGCGTTCCGACTTCGACACGAAGGTGTTGGGCTATGTAAGGACGTCCCGCGCGGCCGCTCGTCATATGATCGAGCAAGGCTGGGGTCGAATCATCCAGATCAGCGGGCTCGCGACCCGAATGGCGATCGGCGTGAGCGGGGGGATGCGCAACGCCGCGGTGACGAATCTGGGTGTGGTACTGGCGAACGAGCTCGGTCCACATGGCATCACGGTCAACACGATTCAGCCCGGGCTGGTCGAGACCGAAACCTTCCGGACGCGTATCGAAGCCATGGCCGAACAACAGGGCATCGGGGTTGATGCTCTACTCGAACGATTCGCGCAGAACAATGCGATCGGTCGAATCGTAACGGCCGAGGAGATTGCGGAGGTCGCGGCCTTCATCGCCTCCCCGCTCTCCGCGGCACTCACAGGAGAGTCGATCAGCGTCGGCGGCGGGAGCCCGAACGTCTACTACTGACCGACCGCGCTAGCGGGTCTCGCGACGAGACCCACGCCGTCCACGTCGCTCTTCTCGGCGTCGGAGAGGACGAGACGAGACCCGCGACCCGACTCGGGTTCCGATGAGCGAAGTCTACCTCCAGCCCAGAATCGTGGTTTCTGCAGGACACAGGGCGTGCGCAAAATTCGGATCGACGATCTGCTGCGGGCATTCAGGATCGAACCAGCCGTCGACGAGACCCCAGTGGTAGGGGTGCATCATGTAGTCCTCGTCGAAGCCGCTCTGGTCGAGGTATTCCTGCTCCCACACATGCGTCCAGCCGGTCGGGCACAGCGACGGGTCCGCGCGGCTGAAGGCCCAATTCCGGATTCCGCGGATGTGATCGGGCATGCCCAATATGTCGCGCTCGAATCGAGCGACGATTTCCGGGGGCGTCTCTTCGGGTACTCGAACCAGCAAGGTTCGCTTGAGGCAATCCGAGATGCCCGGTTCGGCGATGCGAGAGTCCGCGGGCTCGAAAGCCACGGAGTCCAGTCGTTCGATGACATCGTTCCCCTCGAGAAGGGCGAGCAGCTTCGGTGCCCGCAAGATGTCGCCTGCGTCCCCGTCGAGGATCAACGAATCCCAGGTGTAGTCACCCGCACCGACCTGCCCGGGAATATTCTTGCCCAGATGAGTGCGGTGCACGCAGGCGACTTCATCCGACAGACCCCCCACCAGGGCTTCGAGTTCGACCACGCCCTCGGCGGAGCACCCGGGCCGCAAATGCACGAGCGTGATCAGCCGTATCATGAACTCTCCGCCTGGGACAGGATCTTGCGCTCGCGATCCAGCGTGAGTCGATCGCTTTCCGCCCACCAGGCTACGACCTCTGGAGCGGAATTTTCAGCGCGCATCGCCCAGAACGCCTCGACGCTCGGCAGCGACCAGAGCACGACGAACTCATTGCCCGTCTCGGCCTCGACTGGAGGCGTGACCCAACTCCCGACCAGCTCCATCCCCCGCTCCCTCGCCCCGGGCAGGTAACGCTCTCGATGCACCTGCTGATAGGCCCGCACCTCTCCGGGGGGCAACTTCATGCGATCGAGGATGAAAATGGCAGGCATTCTCGAGTCTCTCTCGGTGCGTCGGGCTGCGCCCGGTGCTTCGATGTCCCCACCCTAGCACCTCGAAATCGCGGCCGAAGGAAGCGCCCCGCCGGACGCATTCGCCCTCCGTCCCTGTCGTCGCAGTCGCCTAGATGTACGTCGGCAAACCCACTTGGACAACGGACTCCTTTTGCTAAGAGGCAGATCTTGGTGTTCGCCTACGCCGCCTTCCTTGTCTGGGCCCTGCTCTATTTCCCGTGACTCACACAAGAACTGATCGGCGAACTGACCGACTCTTCGACCCTGGTCCCAGGCGACTGCGGTGAAGATCTCGAGCGCCTGCAGCACATCCCGAAGAACGTGCTGATTGGAGCAGCTTTCGGGGGATTCGTCTACAGCCTCTTCAACATCCAGCCTGACGTTCTCTGGTCGATCCTCACCCTCGAGACCGGCTCCGTCGATCTAAGCCTCGCCCTGGCCCAGGCCATTGGATCCAAATGAAGACGCGAAAGTGGCTCTCTACGGCCCCTTTCGAAAGATCGTCCTCCCGCGCCGGATCGTCTCCAGGACTTCGAGATCCGCGAGCCGCGTGGCCTCCACATCGTGTGGACTGCGACTGAGAATGACGAAATCGGCCCATTTCCCGACTTCGATCGTCCCCTTCTCGTTCTCCTCGAAATACTGATAGGCCGCGGCGGCGGTACTCGCTCGAATCGCCGCCGAAATCGGGATGCGTTCCGCGGCCCCAAGCACCCGCCCCGTGGACGTGATGCGATTGACGGCCGCATCGATCAGCCTGAGCGGGTCCACGGGATGCACGGGTGAATCATGATGAAGGGTGAATCGAAGCCCTCGATCGAGTGCAGACCGTGCAGGATTCAGACGTGCTGCGCGCTGCGGGCCCAGCGTCACCGCATGGTGAAAATCTCCAAAGTAGTAGTTGTGCGCGACTTGAAACGTCAGCGTCACGTCGAGTTCGGCGAGTTCATCGAGCTGATCCTCGCCGAGCACCTGGAGATGGATCAAATTGGTACGGCGATCACCCCCTGGAAAGGCCTCTTCCGCGAACTTCACGGCGTCGATGGCCTGCTGTACCGCCGCGTCGCCGAGCGCGTGGATATTCAGGGGAATGTTCCGCGCGTAATAGGAGCGAACGATCGAGTTCACCTCGTCCGAGTCCGTGTAGTGCGGAAAGCCTCGGTACTGCGACTCGCCCTCTTTCTGGATGTGATAGGGCTCCCGCAACCACGCCGTGCGTCCCGGTGAGCCCCCGTCGAGCACGATCTTGACACCCCCGAAGCGAAAGCCTCGACCGCCCTTCATCGGACTTTCGAAGACGCCTTCGAAGTCGGACACCGCTTCGTGGATCGGGAACAACACGACGTCGACAGGCAGTCGTCCCCGATCCGCGAGGGTCTCGAGGATCCGTACGGCATCCGGATCCGCGAGTGCCCCCTCCTGGACGGTCGTGAATCCCTTCGACACGTAGAGTTCGAGCGCGGCGTCGACGCGGTCCACACGCTCCTCGAAACTGGCCTCGCTGATCCGAGCAAAGACCGGGAGCCAGGCGCGCTCTTGCACGATCCCGTTCGGCTCACGGCTCCCCGGGCGACGCTGGATCACGCCACCCTCCGGATCCGGCGTATTGGAGCGATAGTCCATCCGATCGAGCGCTCTCGAGTTCAGAACCGCTTGATGACTCGAGAAATGCACGAGCACCACCGGTCGATCCGTCGATATGGCGTCGAGATCATCGCGAGTCGGGTGACGTCCTTCCCGAAGACGAGAGTGGTCATAGCCCCAACCAACCAACCAGCTTCCTGCCGCCAGATTTCGTTCGTGGGCGCGAAGTCCCGCTTCGATGGCGTCGAAACTGTCGACCGCGCCCATCGGTGGTGGACTCATATCGGCCATCGCCTGCTTGAGACCCGTGAAGAAGAGATGGCTGTGGGAGTCGATAAATCCGGGCAGGAGCGCGCGCTCCTGAAGCTCCACGAGTTCCGTGTCCGCACCACGGTGGGCCAGGACCTCAGTCTTGCCGCCGACGGCCAGGATCCGACCGTCCCGCACGGCGACAGCTTCCGCCACGCGGTCGTCCGCATCGACCGTGACGATGTCCCCCACGAAGATCCGATCCGCGGCAACGTGGGTCCCACGCAAGGGGGCACACGCGACAATCAGGATCGCGATCGGAACCGGCGCCAGGAGTCTTCCGATCGCGCGTCGCGCGATCACGACGCTCATCCGTTCAGGCTGGCCAGCAGCTCTTCGGTCGCTCCCCAGAGCCGGGCAGCGGCTTCGCCGTCGGCCGCAATCGGAGTGATTTCGGTCACCACCGAATCCGCAAAGTACCGGCCCGTAATCCCCTCGACCTCGGGAGACGAAGCGACGAGAATCGAGGTCGCGGCCCCCTCTTCGGGAGACAGGGGCGGCCCGAGTGAAGAAAGGTCCGGCCCTCCGCCGCCCGCCGATTTCTTCGCGGGCTTCTTCTCTTCGCGCACGAAGCGGGCCTTGTCCTCGGGCCGCAGGTGCCCGAGCTCGGTCTCGACGTACCCGGGATGAACGGCATTCACCGAGATCCCGTCGTCCTGCACCCGCCTCGCCAGCTCCGTCGTAAAATAGATATTCGCGAGCTTCGAGTGTCCGTAGCAGGGGAAGCCCTTGTAGTTCTGTTGCATCTGCAGGTCATCGAAGTTGAGTCCGTCCGGCGCCATCAGGTACCCGCCCGAGGAGAGATTCACGATACGTGCGGGGGCGCTCTTGCGAATCAAGGGAAGGAGCAGGTTGGTCAGCACGAAATGCCCGACGTGATTGACACCGAATTGCATCTCGATTCCGTCGTGAGTCACCTGACGCGGGCCACGCGTGAGCGCGATACCGGCATTGTTCACGAGTACATCGAGGCGATCGAAACGCTCTTCAAACGTCTCCGCACAGTGTCGCACCGATGCAAGGCGCGACAGGTCGAGGCCGACCATATCCACATCGTCACGAGCCGATGAGCTCCGGATCTCGTCCAGCGCGAGTTTTCCGCGCGCTTCATCGCGCGAGGTGATGACGACCCGGGCGCCCTTGCTCGCGAGCGCGATCGCCGTCGCTTTGCCGATGCCCGTGTTGCCACCCGTGATCAATACGACTGCGCCATCTATGTCGAATGCCATTGCGGATCTCCTTCGCTCGCGATTCACGAACTCTACACCAAGCGAGATCAGGCGACTTCGGGCGCGCTCCCGAAATGCGGAATGACCTCATTCGCGAATCTCGTGAGCGATTCGAGGACAAGCTCATGGGCCAGACCGCCCTGACCGACTTCCAGGAGCAGATAGTCGAGTCCGTAGTAGTCCTGCGCCCACTCGATCCGCTCGACCAGTCCCCTCGCGTCGCTCACCAACAGGAGTCCCTGCTCATCCAGCATCTCGGAGGTGACACCCGCGAACATGCCCTTCGTGCCGCCCCCATGGTGCTCGTAGGTCTTTGACCGATGAGGGCTGCGTGCGTCGATCGAACCGAAGAAATCCAGATAGTCGACAACTCGAACCCCGGCCGTTCGATGTGCCTCGGCGTGAGTCTCGCCACAGAACATCTGAAACACACCCGCCACGTCGAGGCTTCCTGGCTCCACTCCCCGCTGTTCCAGGGTCTCCCGATACAGCCGGATACCGTCGCGAACACCCTCCTTGTTGGGCACGAAACATGCGGTCGCCAGGTGGAAACCGTGTTGCGCCGTCCACTCGAAGCTCTCTGGTGTCAGCGTCGCGGACGCGTAGATCGGCGGGTGAGGCTGTTGAAGCGGGGGCGGAAAGAACTGATAGTCCTCGAGTGTCCAGAATTCTCCATGATGGCTGAAGCGGTCCTGGCTCGTCCAGGCGCGCAGAATTACCTCGAGGGCCTCGCGGTAGCGTGCGGTGCTCTCGTCTTCGTCGATCCCAAAGAGATCGAGCGCGTAGCGCAGGAAGCCGCGACCGACGCCGTACTCGAGGCGCCCCCCGGAGAGCACGTCGAGGGTGGCGTACTCCTCGGCGAGTCGAATCGGGTGATGGATCGGCAACAGGGAAACACCCGTGCCTAGACGGATGCGGCTCGTGCGCCCCGCAGCCGCCGTCGCCATCACCGCCGGTGCGCCGAAGGAATACGCCGAGTAGTGATGTTCGCCGAACCAGGCCGAGTGATATCCGAGTGCCTCGGCGAGTACGACCTGATCGAGGAGGTGGTCGTAGTACTCGTTCGCTGGACCGTGGGCGTCCGCGTGATAGTCGGTGTTGAAGAGCAGTCCGAATTTCATCAGTGTACCGAGCGGCTCCTAGCGCGAACGCGCGGCTTCGACCCGGGGCATCACCTCGCGGGCGAAGAGTTCCATCGAACGTCGATAGGGCCCCGGTTCGTCACCCCAGTCGTAGGCATTCAGCACGACCGTACCGAAACCGCCGAGTACCTCATCGACCTCCACCAGTCGCGCGGCCACCGTTTCCGGTGAGCCAACGAGAAAGAGATGATCGATCAGATAGTCCAGGTCGACGTCGTCGTCCGAGATCGTCTCGTCGTGTTTCAGGAACTGCCGCCAGCCAAAGAGGTCGAGGGTCGGGAAATTGTGATCACGCCACGCCCGTGCCATGTTGCCGTCGCGAACCCATTTTCGGGCTTCGTCGTCGGATTCGGCTACGAATACGTCTCGCACGACTCGCCAGTCGGCGCGATCGCACGCGGCTCCGGTACGTCCGGCACCCCGTTCCACGGCCGTCCAATGACCCTTCAGGTAGGGCGTATTGAAGGTCAGACTCAGCGGAAGGAAGCCGTGTGCACCGGCCGACTCGAGGGTGGGGCTGTCGGGAGACAGACCGGCCAGGGCGATGGGCGGATGGGGAGTCTGGTAGGGCCGCAGATGGGGCCCGAATCCCAGCAGGGGCTCGGGGTTGTGGACCGTCCAGTACTTGCCCTCGATCGTCCAGGGTTCGAGGGGCTCGGCCCAGATCCTTTGGATGATCTCGAGAGATTCCTCCATCATCTCGCGGTGCTGCCCGGCTTCGGCATTGATATCGAGCATGCCCAGGTCGGTCGGAACCGAGCCAGCCGCGATTCCGCAGATGAATCGTCCCTTCGCCATATGGTCCAGCTGTGAGATTCGCATCGCGAGTGCGGCCGGATGATAGAAGGGCAGCACGTACGCGCCGGCGCAGAGCGTGATGTCCTGCGTGCGGGTGAGGGCCTGGGCGATCACGAGATCCTGAGCGGGAATCGGCTCCCAGACCGCCGTCAGATGCTCGCCGAGCCAGGCCTCCGAGAAGCCCAGCTCGTCGGCCCACTGGATCTGCGTGAGGACCCGTTCGATCGCGTCGCCGAGTGCCCGACCCGGTGGATGCGAGGACTGTAGGAAGAGTCCGAAACGAAGCGGGCTCCTCTCATTGCGCGTAACAGATGACATCGATGGGTCGGGCTCCTACCAGACGAGTTCGAGATTCTCGACCTGGCGCAGCCCCTCCGAGTACTCGAGCTCGATTCCGGGGGCGAGAGAGTAGTCGGGCACTCGAGCGTGCCATTCCTCGAGCACCACCCGGAGCTCCATCCGGGCGAGATGGGATCCGAGGCAGCGATGGGCCCCGGCGCCGAAGGCAATGTGTTTATTGACCTCGCGGTGGAAGTCGACGTCATCCCCGTCTTCCATGAAGCGGTCATCGGTGTTCGCTGCCCCGATCATCACGTTGACGCGCGTCCCTTTGGCGATCGGGCAGCCGCCCAACTCGGTATCCTCGGTCGTGATCCGGGGCACTCCGCTCACCGGCGATTCGAAGCGAAGCAGTTCTTCGATCGCATTCGGAATCAGGGCCGGATCCTTCGCGAGGGATGCGCGCTGCTCCGGATTCTGGGCGAGATAGGCGATGATGCAATCGAGCGAAGCGGTGACGGTGTCGAGGCCGGCGAGAAAGAACAGATACCCGATGTCGACCACGTCCTCGGGAGTCAGCCGCTCGCCGTCGACTTCCGAATCGAGGAACCCCGAGATGAAGTCGCTGCGACGTTCCTTGACTCGTTCCGCCACGACTTCCTCGAGGACCGCGTAGATCTTCTCGCCCGTCGCCTGGACCGCGGCCGTACGCTCCGCCTCCGTCTCTGCGGGCGGCCGGATGATCCCATCCTTCAGCTCGATGAACTCCGCGGCACGCGACACCGGCAAGCCCAGCAGCTGCAGGAAGACCGTGCTCGGCAGAGGCTCGGCAACGGCACTATGAAAGTTGCATGCTCTGCCACCCGCCACCTTTTCGATCATCTCGATCGCGAGTTCACGCGTCTGGACCTCGAGCGCATCGACCACCTTGGGTGCGAACAGTGGCGCCATCAGTTTTCGGTACACCGTCTGATCCGGCGGGTCGAGCTGGAGCGGGATCATGGGTCGCTTCTGACCGATATCGATGGCGTCATCGTTCGAGGAATAGATCTTCGGATTGCGCAGGACTTCGAGGGCGTCCTCATAACGCGAGACGAGGGTCCCGGGACGGGGCCCCTCTTCGTTGTGCATGACCGGCGCGTGGTCTCGTAGCAACTTGAACATCGCGCGCGGATTGCGCGCGAGTTCGGGGTCGTTTCGATCGAGCGTTGCGGTGTCATCGGCCATGGATCTTCCTTTCGAATTTCGAACGTCAGTCCTCGAGTACCTCGATTGCGTCCTCGGGACAATTGAGCGCTGCACGTCGAGCGGTTGAGATTTGCGCGGAAGCAACCTGCTCGTCGGGAATCACGCAGGAACCCTCGTCGTCGGGCTCGTAGACCTCGGGCGCCAATACGTAGCAGCGGCCGTGTCCCGTGCATTTCTCGCGGTCGACGCGTACTCTCATTCCTGATTTGGTACCGCATCCGGGCGCTGGCAGCATGAGCATTCGCTACACGCCCAGGTAGGCTCCCAGCAAGCGGAATGCCACCGACGATCCGTTCTGTGCCAGACTCTAGCCCGGTTTGGACCGACGGGTCTGTCGCTGGTCGCCGAAGACGGCAGAATGATGAGGCCATTTCTCCATGAGCGATCCTCAGCTCGACGGAAAGATCTGTCTGGTGACCGGTGCCACCGATGGGATGGGCAAGGCCACGGCTCGAGCCCTCGCGATGATGGGGGCCCACGTTCTCGTCGTCGGTCGCAACTCGGAGAAGGGCCCCGGGGTCGTCGACGAGATCAAACGGGCGTGCGACCACGATCGGGTCGATTTTCTGCTCTGTGATCTCTCCTCGCAGAAAGAGATTCGAGCGCTCGCGACCAGAGTGCACACCGAATATCCTCGATTGGACGTTTTGGTGAACAACGCGGGCGGTGTGATCGAACCTCGTATGGAGACGGTCGATGGCATCGAATATACCTGGGCCCTCAATCAGCTCTCGGGTTTCTTGCTGACCGATCTCCTGCTCGACAGACTGAAGGCGGCGGGCGGAGCACGCATCGTCAACGTCTCTTCGACAGGACATGGTGGCGGAATCAATTTCGACGACATCGAGATGAAGCATGACTACAAGATCTTTCGCGCCTACATGCAGTCCAAACTCGCCATCATCATGTCCACCTACGAGCTGAATCGCCGACTCGTCGATAGCGATGTCACCATCAATGTCCTGCATCCGGGCTGGGTCGGCTCGGCCTTCGGCAGCGGGGCCAACCTCGGGAAGCGGATCTTGTTCTCGCTCGCGAGATGGACTTTCATGAAGAGCCCGGACCAGGGGGCGAAGACCGCGATCTATCTCGCTTCGTCTCCGGAGGTCGAGGGGGTGACCGGGCTCTATTTCGCGAACGAGAAGCCCTTCAATTCCTCGGCGGAGTCGTATGATGAATCCGACGCCAAACGCCTGTGGGACCTCTGCGCGGCGATGACCGATGCCTCTGCACCCGCGGCGCAGAAGCGTCAGACGTGAGCCCTCTCCAAGGTCGCATCGCCTTCGTCACCGGGGGCACGCGCGGAATCGGGCGCGGCTGTGCCCTCGAACTCGCGGCCTGCGGTGCCACCGTCTACGTCACGGGCCGCACGCTTCGCGAGGGAGACAGCGACCTGCCGGGAAGCCTGGAGTCGCTCGAAAGCGAAGGGCAAGCCCTCGCAGGACGCATCGTCGGCCTTCCCTGTGACCATCGGGACGATGACGCTGTTGCCGAGGCCTTCGCGCGGACAGCCGCGGAACACGGCGCCCTCGACCTTCTTGTCAACAATGCATTCCAGCTGCCGGATGACATCCTGCCCGACCTGCCTTTCTGGGAGACGCCCGTCGCGTGGTGGGACGACATGATCGACGTCGGAACGCGTTCCGCCTATGTCGCTTCGCATCACGCCGCTCGCCTGATGGTCGGCCGCGGCCGGGGCCTGATCGTGAACATCTCGTCTGCGGGCTCGCGCGCCTTGCATCTCCACGTCGCCTACTCGGCCGGCAAGTGTGCACTCGATCGCATCACCCGGGATACCGCGACCCAGCTACGCCCGCACCGCATTTCGGTCGTGTCGATCTGGCCCTATTTCGTCCGAACAGAACGATTGATGCGGATCGAAGACGAGGCCCCCGGCGATTGGGACCACGATGTCGGCGGCGCCGAGAGCCAGCGCTTCGTGGGCCGCACGATCGTGGCCCTTGCCAACGCCGAGGATCTCAGCGATCGCAGTGGCGGGGCCTTCACGTCCGCCGAGCTCGCACTCGCCTACGGCGTCCGGGAGGAGAACGGAAGCTTGCCGAGCGGGCCGACATCTACGGCCGAGGCGTGAGCCAGCCGTCGCAGAGCCACCTCACGGGCCTCCGTGGTCAGGTCGCCGGGCGCAAGACGTCGCGGGTTCCCAGCTCGTATTGCAGACGTAGGGACCGGTGCCGAATCCGCCAGCCGGCCTTCGTTCGACACAACACGTCCCGGTATTCGCCGAACATCTCGTAGGTCGTCTGCGACAACTCGTCGGTTCCCACGTGAAAGGCACGAACGTAGATGGCGCTGTGTGCTTCGTCGCCCTCGATCTCGATCCGATCGTTGCCGAGCAGATGCTGGGTCGGGCCGCAGCCATCGAGATAGGGTTGCAGACGCTCGATGTACGAGGCAAGCGAGTGGGTGACCCATTCACCCGCGTCATAGACCAGATCCTCGGTGAAGACCTCACTCAGAAGTGCCCAGTCGCGCCGATCGAGCGCCGTCGAATAGCGCGCGAGTGTGGCCATGATGTCCGCGTATTCGTCCGACTTCGGCATGCAGGGTCGCTCTCCAAAAGGTCCACACTAGCTGATGCAGAGGGTTCGGGGACGAACGGTTGCCGATCGATTCCGGACGGAGTGCCTAGGGAAAAGAGGCTGAGGCACGAGCTCGAAGGCAGGGGTAGCATTTCGGCTGAATCAACCGAGCGGCCAGATCTCTGACCGCGGGAGGGCCGGGATGGCTTCAAATCGTGTGGCATTCGTCGTGGGCGCCAGTCGGGGCATCGGTCGCGGGTGTGCGCGACATCTCGCAGGGGCCGGATTCGACGTCGCTGTCGCCGCACGGACGGTGCACGAGGGATCGGGACCCGCCGGGCTCCCGGGAAGCCTCGATGCGGTGGCCAAGGATATCGAATCGACGGGGCAAAGAGCCCTGGCCTGCCAGATGGATCTGCTGGATCGGTCTTCCTGCGTGGCCGCCATCGAGCGGACGCTCGACGCGTTCGGTCGGATCGATGTCCTCGTCAACAGCGGCATCTACTATGGCGATGGAATGAGCTTGTTCACCGACACGCCGATCGAAACCTACGATCGGGCCTTTGCGGCCAACGCCGTCGCCCCGCTCTTCCTGATCCAGCGCGTCCTGCCCAGCATGCGTAAACAGGGCGGGGGAATCGTCATCAACATCTCTTCCGGAGCGGGCCAGAACGAGACTCGCGATCTGCCGGGCGCAGGTGGATGGCCCCTGCTCTATTCGGCGACGAAGGCCGCCATCAATCGGGCGACGCTCGGGCTGGCCAAGGAGCTGCGCGGCGAGCAGATCGCCGTGCTCAACCTCGAACCCGGCGTCGTCGCCACCGAACGCATGGTGACGATCACGAGCCAGGAGGGAATCGACGGCATGGGCGGCGTCCCCGTCGACGTACCGGGCACGGTCTGCGCCTATCTCGCGAGTCATCCGAATCCGATGAGCTTCTCCGGCAGAACGGTGGACGCGCCGCAGTTCTGCGTGTGGGCGGGCCTCATCGATGGCACGACCCTACCCTTTCCCTATGGGCCCACGGCCTGGGGAGCGCCCCCCGAGCTGGCGATCGCGGGCCAGACGACCGGAGTGGGCGGCGGCGTACCCACCCCGCCCGAACCTCACGAGTCTGCATGACGTTTACATCGCGTTGACATCTCATTGACGTCGCGTAGACGTCGCGTAGACGTCGCCGTGCGCTTGGCCCGACGACTACCACATCTCTTCGAGCAACTTGGGGATGGCATCGCGTTCCTCGGTGTCCCCCATTTCCTCGAGCTCGTCGCCGATCGCGCCGGCAACGGCGGGCAGATCCTCGCGGCGCGCACCCACGTCGCGCAATCGACCGGGCAAGCCGAGTCGGCGTACCAGATCTGCCACAGCCTCCGATGCCGCGTCCGCTCCGGCGACACCGAGCGCCAGGGCGATGCGATCCTGGGCATTGCGCGTGACGGGAAGCAGATGACGCATGACTGCGGGGAGCGCGATGCAAGAGGTCACCCCATGCGGCACGTCCCAGTAGGCACCGACCTGGTGACCGATGGGATGGGACAGGCGCACGCCGGCGTTCATGATGCCGCTGATGGACAGCCAAGCGGCGTCGAAGCAATGCCCACGCGCCTCGACCGCCTCGGGATCTCGTGAGGCGGGCAACTCCGCACTCAGCAATCGGATCGCTTCGAGGGCGAGCGGGGTCGTCATCGGATGTGGATGCTTCGACCAGATTGCTTCGATCGCGTGGTCCAGCGCGCGCATGCCCGTCGACAGCCAGAGTGCTTCTGGCGTGTGACGCGTGAGCACCGCGTCATGAATGATCACACGCGGCTGGAGTTCCGGGTGAAAGGTCACCCCCTTCACCCTCGTGGCGTCGTCGGTCACCCCCGCGGCGGGCGTGAATTCGCCCGCGGACAGCGTCGTGGGAATTGCCACTTGGGGGGGCCGCCCGAGCCGTTCCGCGACAGCCTTCGTTCCGTCGATCACGCTTCCGCCCCCAAAAGCGACGATTCCATCGCAGTCGGGGGCGACCTTGACGGCTTCATCGACCGTGGAGAGTGGCGTGTGCTGCCGGAATTTCGTGTAGGTCCCGACGTGCAGGTCGCCGAGCAGTTCTTCGATGGCACCCACTCGGGACTCGAGACTGCGTGTGCTCATCAGGGCCACTCGCTGGCAGCCGAGTTCGCGCAATTGTTCGGGGAGGCAGGCCACGCTGCCGGGCCCGGAAATGACGCGCCACGGTGTCGCGTAGGTGAACACGCGGGGTTCGCTCATCGGCACCTCGACACACGCATCCGGCTATGCCGGCTGAAGCGCGGGAATCAGATATCGACCGGCGGTGCGGATGCTGTTCATGACCGCTGCCGGTCGCATCGGCCCCATCTGCATCAGACACATGAGGCGATCGAGACCGAGTGCTTCCAGACGGAGTAGCTTGCGTTTGCAGCTTTCGACATCGCCGATGATGACCGCGTCATACGGCTCGAGAGCCTCGTAGGCCTCCACGGGATCGAGCTTTTCACCCGCCGCCAGCCGATTCATCAACGCGATGACCGGGACGGGATCGTCGAGATCGAAATCGAAAGTGGGCTGCTGCTCGCCGGGAGCAAGCGTCTTGTCACCGCCATCGACCCACATCACCGAATGCGCGCGAATGCTCTCGATCCAATCCGTCCGGCGCACGCTGTAGACATCCGGTTGCATGTTCATGAACCAAAGCGCGGCCGAGGCTGCTTCACTCTCGATCGCCTCTTCACGGGTTTCAGCACAGTGGAAGAAGGCAAAGAGTGCGCGCTGGTCGTTCACGAACGCGCCGGCGGGCACGCAGTTGTCCAGACCGCGTTGGTAGGCGTCGAATGCGACGGACAGCGTCTCCGGCGGCGCCAACAACAGGGTCGCGAGCACGCCGACCCCCATCTGCCCCGCCCGTTCGAATCCTTCGACGTGCGCAGCCGTCACCCACAGCGGCGGATGGGGTTTCTGGATCGGCTTCGGAACGACGTCGCGCGGGGGAATCGAGAGATATTTCCCCTTGTACTCGAACGGCTCCTCGGTCCAGAAACGCGGAATCAGTCGCAGCGCCTCCGCGACCTGCTCGCTCGCCTCCTGTTGATCGATCCCGAAGGTCTCCCATTCGCGCGAAACCGAACGGGCCAGGCCGAGTTCCACTCGGCCCCCACTCACGACGTCGAGAAAGGCTGCGCGCTCCGCCACCTGGAGGGGGTGATGGACGGCAAAGGGCGCGAGCGTTCCCGAGGTGCCCAGATGAATCCGTTCGGTGTGCTGGGAGAGGAGAGCCAGAAACATGTCCGGTGTCGAGCAGTAGCTGAAATCGCCCGTACAGTGATGTTCGACGCTCCACCAACAGCCGAAGCCCAGCTCGTCGGCAAGCTTGGCCTGCTCGATGCCGTCGGCATAGACCTGCGCCTCTGCCGATCCGGCGGTCCGCTGCAGCTCTGAGAACATATCCAGGATCATCGTGGCCATCCTTCTTACGTGTCCATTTTCAACTCTAACCCCCGCACCAAAGCCTGCCATCCCGGTTTTTCGGGGAATATTCGATCGGGGCCCGTCACAAGGAGGCCATGGCGAGTTGCGAAACTGCGGTGGCGTGCTGCAGTCTTAGCTGTTCGCTCCACGAAGCGACCGCGACGACGCGTCGCGCACAACGGAGGGAGGGATCCCCATGTCTGAGCCGAGGGACGAGTTCGATGCGATCGTCGTAGGCGCTGGAGCCGCCGGTCTCTACATGTTGCACCGACTGCGCGAGATGGGACTCACCGCCCTGGCACTCGAGACGGGAGACGGCGTCGGAGGAACCTGGTTCTGGAACCGCTACCCGGGCGCTCGCTGCGACGTGCCGAGCCTCGAGTATTCGTTCGGATTCTCGGAGGAGCTCCAGCAGGGGTGGGAGTGGAGCGAGATCATGCCCGCGCAGTCTGAGGTGCTCGCCTACCTGAACCACGTCGCGGATCGATTCGATCTTCGCCGCGACATTCGATTCGAGACGCGCCTGTCAGCGGCGACCTACGACGAGTCCGCAAGACGCTGGCGACTCGCTACGGATGCGGGAGACGTCCTCTCCGCCCGCTTCTGCGTGATGGCGACCGGCTGCCTCTCGGCCCCCCTCAGGCCGGACTTCGAAGGCCTGGATCGCTTCGAGGGCGATGTCCACTACACGAGCGGCTGGCCCCGCGAAGGCGTGGATCTCTCGGGTAGGCGAGTCGGGGTGATCGGCACGGGATCCTCGGGCGTTCAATGCATCCCCATTCTCGCAGAGCAAGCCGACCATCTGTACGTTTTCCAGCGCACACCCGTCTATACATTCCCCGCCGACAACGCGCCCCTCGAGCCGGATTTCCAGAGCTTTGTGAAAGCCAATTACCGCGAGATTCGCAAGAAGCAACGGGCGTCGGATACGGGAGTCTCCGAGCACGCACAGGGGGCGTTGTTCAGCACTCCGACCCGTCGCCTGCTGGATCTGTCCGCGGTCGAGCGAGCCGCGGCGCTCGAAGATCTCGGATTCGGAGTCGTCCGCAGCTTCGCGGATATCCGGACCGAGACCGCGGCCAACGAGATCGCCGTCGAGATGTACCGGGAGATGATTCGCCGCACGATCGACGATCCCCTCGTCGCCGAGCGGTTGTGCCCCCGTGAGCATCCGATCGGCTGCAAGCGCCAGGTGGTCGACACCGACTATTTCATCACATTCAACCGCCCGGACGTCACGTTGATCGATCTCAGGGAGGGAGGGATCGAGGCCATCACTCCCACGGGCCTTCGGACGACGAACGGGGAGTACGAATTCGATGTGCTCGTGCTCGCAACCGGCTTCGACGCGATGACAGGGGCCCTTCGCCGAATCGATATTCGCGGACGACACGATCGCACGCTCGCGTCGAAATGGGCCGATGGTCCGCGCGCCTACCTCGGCCTCCTGAGCGCCGACTTCCCGAACCTCTTCACGATTACGGGACCCGGAAGCCCCTCAGTTCTCAGCAACATGATGCATTCGATCGAGCAACACGTCGATTGGATTGCGGATTGTATCGGGCACATGGGTGAGAACGGTTTCGACGAGATCGAGCCCGCGGTGGATGCGGAAGACGAGTGGGTCGCCCACGTCATCGACGAGGCCGACGGCACAGTCTGGACGGCCCCATCGTGTCGCTCCTGGTATCTGGGAGCCAACGTGCCTGGCAAGCGGAGAATCTTCATGCCCTACACCGGAGGAGTGAAGAAATACCGCGCGAAATGCGACGAGGTCGTCGCGAGGGACTACGAGGGCTTCGTATTCACGCGCTCCGGCAGGACGGAGCCCGCCCCCGCTGGGTTCTAGAGTATCGGGCGACCCGCCTCGAAATCATCCATGAGCTGCAGCGTTTGTCGCGCGACCAGATTCGGCTGGATCATTCCGCCCGTCCCAACACGCCCCCGCGCCGCCGGGGCCATCGCGCCGCGCGAGCCGTTGACGCCCTCGATGAATTGCCAGAGAACGGCGTAGAATTGCACCTGCGACACGTCGACGCTGCGACCGGTCGCGCCCTCGTAGTGTTTGGCGAGCGCATCGAAGCGGATCGCCTTGGCCATGATCTCGGGTTCCTTCCTGCGGGAGAGCGGCATGCACATGAAGCCGAGTTCCTGCATGGGTGGCCCGAGCATCGCACGCTCCCAATCGAGCACCGCGGCGATCGAATTCCCCTGCCACAGGAAATTCCCGAACCGGTAGTCGCCGTGGACGATGACGAGATCCGCCTCGGCATCCCGCGGCGCGTTCTGCTTCAGCCAGGCCCCCATCTCCCGCCAGAGCGGGACGCCAACGCGATGAACACGCGCCTCCTCGAGCAACGGATTCAGGTAGCGGTCGACGATCTGAGTCGCGCGTTCGTCGGCCGAACCTCGAGGAGCCAACGCCTGCTCGAGGCTGGTGCCCTGCCAGGAGACGCGTTGCACCGCGGCGAGGACGTCGATCATCTCCCGCCCGAGTGCCTCCCGGTCCTCCTGCCAGACCGACCACCGCTCGACCTTCGTGATGTCGTGGGATTCCCCTTCGACAAAACCCGTGACCGTGAAGGGCCGCACGAAAACCGAGGCGTCCTCGGTCCACGCCAGCAGTTCGGGGACGGGCACATCGCTGCTCGCCAGATTGCTAAAGATCGCAACGTCCTTGCTGACCAGATAGGGGGCGAGCGGTCCTGTCGCCGGCGCACGTTTGATGGCGACACGGCGCGTCGACGTGCTCGCTCCGACCTCGAATTCGACGCGCACGAGGAACGTCTCCCAAGAGGCTCCGCCCGTCGGTCGAGCCGTGTCGGTGATTCGAAGTCCTCGGGACTCGGGGAAGGCTTCGCGGCCCAGGAAGTCGGCGAGGCGATCCCACGGCTCGTCGAGCTGGGCGGTTCCGTCGGTCGTTGCCATCTATCCTTCTCCCCTGTCGTTTCCGCGACCGGACGACGCGATCGATTCCCGCGGAATCAGGACCGGAATCGCCAAGGCCAGCAGCATCGCACCGTACCCCGCGATGAGGTAGGGCGCCGTCGCTCCGCCCCAGTCGAAAAGCCAGCCCGCCGCGACGTTCGAGACTCCCGCTCCCAGCCCGATCCCGACGGTCGCCAACAATGCCTGCGCCGTCGAGCGCAGGTGCTCCGGCACGATCGACTCCACATAGAGCGGCCCTCCAACCATCAGGCCCGCCACCATCACGCCGTGCAGAAAACTCGCACCGAAAACCATCCAAAGCGCCGTCGCGCTGCCGTAGATCACCCAACGCACCCCCGCTGAGAAGACCGCAACACCCATCACACGCCGGGCCCCAAAGCGCGCCAATGCGCTCCCGATGAATGCGACCAGCGGAACCTCGACGGCCAGCATCGGGATCCACATACGACTCACCGATTCCAGGCTCCCGCCGTAGTGGCGCACCAGATTCGGAAAATGGGTCATCGGACCCTGCAGGAAGACGAAAGCGAAAAACGTGAAGACGAGCATGCGAAGATAGGGGCCGAGCGTCAGCAATTCGCGCCAGTCCCCGCGCGCCGCGCGATAGGAGACGGCCCCCTGGCGAGGCAGCGTCAGGACGATGAGCCCACCGATCGCCGTCCAGATCGCGGAGATCACGAACATGAGTTCGAGTCCCGGCTCGGAGGGGCCGCTGGAGACGGCTCGAAGATCTGCGATGTCTTGATAGTTCTCGAGTAGAAAGGGGAATCCGAACACCAGGATGCCGAACCCGACGGTCCCCCAGGCACGCGCCCGACCGAAGGCCTCCGGCCCGAGATCACGCACGAGCGCCATGCTGACCGCCACGAGCGCCGGCAGGAGCGCAGTATTGAACATCGCCAGGCCGAGAGTCACGCCCGCGAGGGCCGCAAACCCTTCGGATCCAAGATACGCGACGTAGCCCGCCGCGGATCCGAAACCCAGCAGCGCCACCACCCGTGTACGCGCACCGGTCCGGTCGGCCAGCTGACCCCATAGCGGCTGTGATAGCAAGCCCGCCAGAGGCGTGATGCCGAGGATCAGACCCACCTGCATTCCCGGCAGCCCCGCGTTCTCTTTCAGATAGAGACCGAAGTAGGGGAAATAGATTCCCAGCCCCCCCATGCAGAAGAACCAGGCGACCCCCAGGCGGACGGGTAGAGACACGGGTGGGAGCGAGCGGAAGATGGTCACCTCAGTGCTAGCGGATCCCGCTGAAGAAGAGCCGGATGTCTTCGACCAGAAGGGCCGGAGCGTCGAGGGCGGCGAAATGTCCGCCCCGTCGCTGCTCGCGCCAATGAACCACGTTGTAGCGCTTTTCGACCCAACGGCGCGGCGTCTTGTTGCTATCCCTCGGAAAGACCGCGATGCCGACCGGGATCTCGATCCGCTCTCGAGGCACGTTCTCGAGCATCGCCTCCGCCAACTCATAGTAGATCCGACACGACGACGCGCCGGTTCGAGTCACCCAGGTCGTCGTCACATGGTCGAGGATGGTGTCGCGGCCGAGCGTCACCTCACGCCGGAGACACTCGCCCTCCTCGGGTGGAGACACGACCACGAAGAGCGCCACCGGTGAGTCCTCCATCATGTAGCCGAGATTCTGAGGTGCGAGGTTCTTGGCGTCATGCCAGCCCATGAGACCACTCCGGAGCCGCGCGTCATTCATCATGCCCTGACGCTCGGCCGGGGTGAGACTTTCCCAGGAGATATCGTCGGGAAGGCGCATCTCGATGAACGCAGACTTGGAGCGCATGTCGGGGACATAGTTGAGGTGCAAGCCGATCACGTTTTCGGGAAACGCATCGACGAGGTTCATCGCCACCGCGGAACCCATATCGTGTCCCTGTACGCCAAAACGCGAATAGCCCAAGGTCCTCATGAGAGCGACGAACGCCCGAGCCGTACGCCTTGGGCCCCAGCCGCGTTGGCTCGTCGTCTCCGAGAATCCCATCCCGGGCAGACTCGGCGCTACGACATGGAATGCGTCCGCTGGGGCTCCGCCGTGAGCTGCTGGATCGGAGAGGGGCCGAAGAATCTTCGCGTACTCGGCGCCTGACATCGGCCAACCGTGGAGCAGGAGGAGCGGAATCGCGTTGGGATCCCGTGAACGCTGGTGGAAGAAATGAATCGGCTGGCCGTCGATCTCGGTCTGGAACTGATCGAAGTCGTTCAGCGACGCTTCATACCTTCTCCAGTCGTAGTCCTCGGCCCAATAGCGCACGATGCTCGTCAGATAGTCGAGATCGATTCCCTGTGACCACCCGACGCCCTCGACCTGGTTCGGGTGGCGCCAACGCCGCAGCCGATCCCGTAGATCCTCGAGTACCTCCTCGGGCACGGCGATCTCGAAGTTGCGAATCGGACCGACCCCGTCCGCCGCATCCTGCCCTGCACCGCGGTCCGCCTGGTTTTTTTCGCCGTCCATTCGATCGTCTCCTCGACCCGCCATTCGGAGATCCGAGCCGCTCGTTCAGGTCGCCGGCGAGCGTCCCACGTCCGCCATCTGCGGGATCAGATATTTACCCGCTGTCCGAATGCTCCTCATCACCATCTCGTGTGGCAATCGCTCCATCTGCATCAGACACATCAGCCGATCGACCCCGACGTCGGCGTGAAGCTCGAGCTTGCGGCGACAGGTGTCCACGTCGCCGAAGATCACAGCATCGAAGGGTGCAAGGGCCTCATACACCTCGAGCGGGTCGAGTTCCTGGCCCGCAATCTGCCGATTCATCATCGCGATCACCGGAACGGGATCGTCGAGGTCCAGCTCGAATTCCTCGGCTGGCAACTCCCCGGCCTCTCGCAGCTTGGCCGTCGCCGCCCAGCCGTCCCGTTCGTCGAGATTCGCCCAGATCGGCGACTTCGCCCGGATCAGATCCATCCACTCCTTGCGAGGCACACTGTAGACCTCGTGTTGCCGATTCATGAACCACAGGATGGCTTCTCCGGCGCCGCTCGCGATCGCCTCATCGCGACTCTCTGCACAATGGAAGAAGGCGAAGACGGCTCGCTGATCGTTGACGAACTCTCCGACCGGCTCGGCATTCTCGATTCCCCGCTTGTGGTGGTCGAAGAGTTCCTTCAGTTGATCGAGGGGGGAGAGCAGGACGGTCGCCAGCACCCCGATGCCGAGACGACCGGCGCGCTCCATGCCCTCCGGATTCGAACTCGTCACCCACATCGGCGGGTGGGGACGGTCCGAAGGTCGCGCCGAATAGGGTTTGGGGACGATATTGCGTTCCGGAATACTCAGGTACTTCCCTTCGTATGAGAAGTTCTCCTCCTTCCACATGCGCGGGATCATCCGAATCGCGGCATCCACCTGCTCGCGAGTCTCGTCGGGCTCGACCCCGAAATTCTCCCACTCCCGCGGCAGCGAACGAGCGAGTCCGAGCTCGACTCGCCCCCGGCTCACGACGTCGAGGAACGCCGCACGCTCGGCGATCTGCATCGGATGATGGATACCGAAGGGAGCCAATACACCGGAATGTCCCAGATGAATCCGCTCGGTATGTTGGGAGATCACGGCATGCAGCATATCCGGCGTCGAGCAATAGCTGAACTCGCCGGTTCCGTGATGTTCGACGGACCACCAGCATCCGAAGCCCATTTCGTCGGCGAGCTTCGCCTGCTCGATTGCCTCGACGTAGAGCTGAGATTCGTCCATCGCCTCGGGTTTCTGCAACTCGGAGAAAATATCCAGGATCATCGCTTTTTCGGTGCTCTCCGCAGGCTCGCCAGAGAGCGCCCAGTGCGAGGATCGACTGGGGCTGTCCGGACCACTTTGATAGGTTGGACTTCCGAGCGCACACGCGCCAGTGTGTTTAGAATAACGGTCGGGGCCCGATGCGCCCCGACTGCAGCCCCCAGTGGGAGGAACTCGATGTCGTCGACCGCGCGATTCGCTTCGGAGTACAGCGCGAAACTCTGCAAGGCGGAAGACGCCGTCGCCGCTCTGCCCGAAAACAGCATGTTGATCTTCGGCACAGGCCTGTCGGAACCGCAACTACTACTCTGGGCACTCGCGAGTCGCATGAGGGACGGCGATCTCGCCCGCCTTCGCGTATTCTGTGGGCCGCCCGGTTTCTACGCGGCAGATTCTCTCTGCGCCCCCGACCTCGCACCCCAGATCGAGCGCGTCTGTCAATTCGTGGGACCGGTGGAGCGCGAGAATATCCGCGAGAGAAGAGTCTCGTACCTCCCGCATCAGTTCCACCAGATCCCGCGTCTGATCGCGGAGACGATGGACGTCGATCTGGCGTTCACCACGGTGTCCTCGATGGACGACTCGGGCTATTTCACACTCGGGACGAACAACGACTTCATCAACGGTGCTTTGCGCAGCGCACGCAAAATCATCGTCGAAGTCAACGAGAACATGCCGCGTGTCCATGGAGATGCTTTCCTTCACATCAGCGATGTGAGCGCCGTCGTCGAGAATCACATCCCGCTGCCACCGGTCGCGCGAGTCGAGGGGGGACCGGAGGACGAGACCATCGCCGCGCGGATCGCCGAGCTCGTGCCGAACGGTGCGACCCTGCAAGTCGGGTCGGGTGTCCTGCCGGGCATGGTCTGCAAGGCGCTCGCGAACCACAAGAACCTCGGCATCCATACCGAGCTGCTCGTCCCCGGACTTCTCGACCTCATCCGATCGGGAGCAGCAAACGGTTCCAGGAAGACCGAAAAGCACGGCAAGCACGTGTACACCCTGATCGTCGGCGACGAGGACGATATCGCGCTCGTCGATGACAACCCCGACTTCGAGAGTCACCCCGTGACCTACACGAACCATCCCTCGGTGATCGCCCGCAACGAGCGAATGATCTCGATCAATGCGGCTCTGGAGGTCGATCTCGCTGGGCAGGTCAATGCGGAATCCCTCGGTGGCTATCAGTTCAGCGGCGCCGGCGGACAACTCGACTTCGTCCGTGGCGCCTACGATTCGAAGGATGGCAAGTCGATCCTGGCCTTCCACTCGACGGCGCGAAAGGGCACGGTTTCCCGAATCGTTCCTTTTCTGCAGGAAGGGACGATCGTTACGACGCCTCGGAGTGACACCCACTACCTCGTGACGGAGTTCGGCGTGGCCAATTTAAAGGGCAAATCGGTCAAGGAACGGGCAGCCGCCATCATCGAACTTGCGCATCCGGATTTTCGAGAACAACTTCATCAGGCGAGTCGGGATCTCCATCTCGTCTGATCATTGGAGGATTGGCTATGAGCGATACGAACACAGAACGGGGCAAGCTCGGATCCACGATCACGCGGCGCGACATGTATTTCCATGAACCGCGCTATCGCGATCACCGCTGGCTCGAAACGAACTGGTTCACGTGGACGATCCCCGAGCAAGCCATGCGCGGTCATGTACGTGCCGCCTTTCGGACCAACCTCGGCGTCGTCGAATCGACCTGCTTCGTGTGGGACAACCCGGATCCACACGCGGGTGCGATGGGGGTTCTGTACAGCGACAAGCAGAGTCACGTGCCGATGCCCGTTACGAATCTCGACCACTACGACCTCTCGAGCGGTCTGTCGGTGCGAATGACCCAGCCGCTCTCCGAGTGGGAGGTGCGCTACGAAGGCAGTCACGACACCCGCTTCGATCTCCACTATCGGGCCATGATGCCCCCGCTCCACGTGAGCGAAACCGGCACGGCGTCCGAAGATCAAGCGACGATCCGACACGGGCATCTCGACCAGATGATGCACGTCACTGGGAACGTGCGCGTCCGCGGCGTCGACTACGAGATCAACTGGCCCTCTCCCCGTGATCATTCCTGGAGCCCGCGCCCCGAATCATCTTCGGGATACGGATTTCCCATGTCCGGCAACTTCGACTACGGCAGTTTCGGACCGGAGGGACAGGACTTCACGTTTTTCGTCCAGACCCGAAACAACTGGTCGGATCTGCGCAAGGGATCGGTCCACAACGGCTACCTCATCGACGGTGGCGAACTGATTCGAATCAAGGCCGGCGAAGGTCGCTACACCTACGAAGCGGACTCCTGGGTCGTGACGGCGCTCAGCTACGAGCTCGAGGACGAGCACGGCCGGATTCACAATTTCGAAGGGAAGCCAAAGAGTTTCTACCGCACCGGTGTCGGGACCCTCGCGGTCGTCGAGTGGCGAAATCGCGACGGCGACGTCGGTTGGGGTGAGTACAACTGGCACGGCGACCTCTACGAACTCCAACGCATCGGCAAGCCACCGAGCTGAACCCCGTGCGTCGGCCCCAGGCCTCGGGATCAGCCTTCCGCCCAGCGGTCGAGGCGCTCCATCGCGTCCGCGTATTGCTGGACCATCTCCTCGACGACGCTGCGCGACGATTGGACGGTGTTCATCGAGCCGACGACCTGCCCCACGAAATAGTTGATGAGCCGCTTCGCCCCCGGCGACTTGTGCGCCGAGCGCTCGATTCGCTGCCACGCCTGCCCGACCAACTGTGGCTGAAGCGGCATCGGCAGCGGATCCGGATTCTTCGGATCCTCCCAGGCCGAGGTCCATTCGCTTCGAAGCTGACGCGCGGGCTTCCCCGATCGCGAGCGTGACCGGATCGTGTCACTCGACGAAGCCGCCAGGAATTTTTCCTTGACGACCGGATGTGTCTCCGCTTCCTCCGTCGTCAGCCAGACCGAGCCGGTCCAGACTCCCTGGGCACCGAGCGCCAGGGCGGCCGCGATCTGACGACCACTCGCGATGCCCCCGGCCGCAAGTACCGGCACCGGCGCAATGGCGTCTACGACCTCAGGGATCAGCACCATCGTGGCGATCTCACCTGTGTGCCCCCCCGCTTCGTACCCCTGAGCGATGACGATATCCGTGCCCGCTTCGACGTGGCGAAGTGCGTGCTCGACTTTGCCCGCCAGGGCGCCCACGAGCACACCCGCACCGTGTGCCCGCTCGATCATCCAGTCCGGCGGCGGCCCGAGCGCGTTGGCAACCATCTTGATGCGATGCTCGAACGCCACCTCGATGAGTCCCCGCTGCCGCTCCTGCTCGAAGACGGCTGGTCGCGGCGCCCACGCCCCCTCCGGTAGCGGCGGAACGCCATGCTCCTGCAGTAGAGCCTCGACGAACTCCAGATGGGCCTCGGGAATCATCTCATCGAGCCTCGACGTCTCGAGCCCCCCTGAGTCGCTTCCGACGAATCTGGCCGGAACCAGGATATCGACGCCGTAGGGAAGATCACCGACCTGCTCCTCGATCCAATCGAGTTCGATTTTCAGCTGTTCGGGCATCAGGCCTGTCACCCCGAGCACGCCAAATCCACCGGCCTTCGTCACCGCGGCGACGACGTCTCGGCAATGGCTGAATGCGGCGATCGGAAACTCGACTCCAAGCAGTTCTCGTAGCGGTGTATTCATGGTCCTTAGAGCGTAACTCCTCGGTGTCGGGTCGATCAATGTGCTTTTTCGAACGCGAGATTCAGCGGTGGCGACCCCTCGATCTCCGGTACTATCTGGTAGGTGCCGCGAACGCGCCGGAACGCCGGAATAATTTCTCGCAGCCGACGTGCTACGAGATCAAGACCGAGGAACGAACATGCCCGAAGCCTCCTACCGACTCTTCGATGTAGACAACCACTACTACGAGACCGCGGACGCATACACGCGTTACCTCGAACCCGAGTACAGGGACATCCTGCCCGACAAGAGCGCATCCATCGGAAACCGATTACCGGGCCAGGAGAACTGGGTCACCCGGCCGGGCTCGCTCAAGGAATTCCTCCGGAAGATGAAGTCCGGCAACGAGGAAGAGCCCTATGAACTCATGGAGCAGCTCCCGGCCTTCCACAATCGTGATGAACGAATCAAGCTGATGGACGAACAGGGCATCGAAGCGTGCACGATGTTCTCGACCGCCGTCTCCGTCGAACACAAGATCGAGGAGCCCAAGGCGCTCTACGCCTATTTCCGAGCGCTCAATCGCTGGATCGAGGACGACTGGGGTTTCGCCTTTCAGGACCGGATCTTCTGTCCGCCTCACCTTTCTCTGCGAGATCTGGACATGGCGGTCGAGGAACTCGATCGCGTGATCAAGGCCGGAGCCCGCGCCATCAACTTGCGCCCCGGCCACGCCTACGGCCGGTCGCAGGGAGATCCCTATTTCGACCCCTTCTGGTCGAGGGTGAACGAGGCGCATATTTCGGTGCTCTACCACCAGGGCGAGGGTGGACATAATGAATTGCTCGGCCCGCTCTGGGGATACGAGCCGGACCCGCCGGTCTTCGAGATGGCGGCGTGGCAATGGCTCAACAGCTACGGTGATCTGCCGATGATGGCCGCGCTCTCACAACTCATCTACGACAACATCTTTGGGCGCTACCCCAACATCAAGGTCGCGAGCGTCGAGAACGGTGCGGGATGGCTCCCCTATTTCATGAGTCGGATCGACAAGATGCGCGGGATGGGACGAAACGGCCCGTGGATCGGCGGACAACTGAAAGAGCGCCCCACCGAAATCGCGAAGCGCCACCTGGTCGTGACCCCCTATCCGGAGGACGACGTCGAAGGCATCGTCGCTCAAGTCGGACACGAGATGATTGCCATGGGATCGGACTATCCGCATTCCGAAGGGCTCGCGGAGCCCGACGACTTCCGGGGCCTCGTTTCGAATCTGTCCGAGGAGCAACAGCGCTGGATCCTCCGCGAGAACGGATTCAGCCTGGTCTGGCGCTAGTCGGAACCACGGGCGGAAGACGATACGAATGTTCTACGAGTCGATCGGTGCGCAGCTGAGTCGAGCCTCGGAGGCCCTCGCCTCGGATGACCCCACTCGTGCGCTCGACGAACGGGACCAGCGCGAGCGACGTCAGATCACGACCCTCGTCCGCCGCATCGGCGCGATCTGGCCCGATCTGTTCAGCGCCCTTAACGAGGAGTCGGCGATCCTGGACGCGACTCGGCGCGACGCCCTCGAGACGGCGCGGGCCCATGGGCTCGAGGTGTCCGGCGACACGGCGGAAGCCGCGAGTGCAGCGATCGCCGACCCGCTTGCTCGCTATCGTCAACTGCTTTGCGAGGTCGACGAACTCGTCATCCTGCTTCACACGCGGGGCGACGAAGACTGGGCGGAACAGGCGCTGCGGAACCTTCGGCGCGGCCTCGCGGACGCGGCCGAGGTGCAGGGCCGCCTGGTCGACGCAATGCTCGCTGCCTAGCGGATAGACCGGCCGTCGCCCGCGATCGGATCACAACCCGTATCGACGATCCGCACCGCCGATCGATACCTTCCGCCCGACCAGATTCTGCCCCGCCAGACCCGCGAGCAGCGAAGGCTCGGCATCCGCGATGACACGTGCTCCGCTCGCGAGTTCTGCGATGATCGGTGCGCGCGTCACCCCGCCATCGCGTCCGTAGACGACCGTGCCCGCGACGACCTGGGCCTTCCCACGCCCGTCTATGTCGACCGGGCGGGCCGCCGCCTCGATTCGGGACTGCTCTTCGTCGGTTGCCATCGCGCGAAATCCCGCGATGGGCGGTCTCGTGCCATACAGGCCGACCGAATGCTTCGACAGATATCCACCGTTGGCACTCACGAGCCCCGGGACGTCGGATCCTCGCAGGCAGTCGACCATGGAAACGATCGCGTGCCCCGAATAGTTGTTCCCCGGTCCGCCGAAAAATGGCAGGCCGCCGGTCAGCGTGAGTCCACGCGGATCGTCGAGCGCGATTCCCATCCCTTCCGCCGCGGCCTCGACGGCGACGGGGAAGCACGAATAGATGTCGACGTGTCCGACGTCGTCGATGTCGAGTCCCGCTGCCGCAAGCGTGGCCTCCGCCGCCGCCCTCGCCGCGGGGGAGTCGCCGGGTCGCGGGCGTGCCGACGGGGCGGGCTCGCTATTGGTCGCCCCGGACCAGGGGAACACACAGTGATCCGTGAGACCCGCAGCCCGCGCCCGCTCGAGTGTAGTCACCAGCAGCGCACTCCCCAGATCGACGAAGGGAAAGGAGTTCATTCGCTTCGTGTAGGGCTCTGCGGTCAATCGGTTCGCGGGCGTCGGTTGCGCGATTTCACCGGCGCTCCTCGCGTGTGGGAACCAGGCGAAGGGATTCTTGGCGGCGACTTCGGTGAAGGACGCGAGCATCTCCGCCAAGAAGGCGCGCTGTTCCGCCGGACTGCGGCCGGCCTCGTGTCCGCGCGCGCTCTCGAGCATTGGGTAGACGACGGATGGCTCGCGTAGCCCGGCCGCCTGTTCCGCGAGGGCGGGCGAGAGATGAAGGCCGACGACAGGGTCGGCACTCGAATCATCGAGACCCTCGACAGGCGCAGCGAGGTGTCCCGCTGTCGGATCCGCGGCGCGCACGGACCGCGTCGCTTCTCCGCCCACGATCAGGGTCGTTTCGAGACGGCCCGCGCTGATGTCCTCGGCCGCCCGCGTCACGAGCCACTGCGGCGCGTTCCCGCCCGGAGTCGTCACCTCGGTCCGGACGCCCGACAGCCCCAACTGCTCTGCCACCTCCCTGGCCGGCGAGGCACTGCTCGGAGAGAACGAGACGGCGACCATGCTCAGTCGATCGATCCGGTCCTCGAGGCCCGGCGCGTCTTCGAATGCCGCCCTCGCAGCCCGGGCTGCCATGTCGACGGCGGCCATCGGCGCGTCACGCTCGATCGCTTGTCCGATACCGACGACGACGGGAATTCGAGAAGGATCGTTGGAATTCATGACTGGCCCTACACGTCTGTTAAGAGAGCCAAGCTATCAGACTCGGCGGCGGCGTGCGCCACCGCGATTTCGCCGATCCGGACTTCTCGAGTGCTCGGGCGCTCGCTTGGCAAAGCTATCCGAGAGCGGCGGCGTGCTCGCGGAGGACCCTTCCTCGACGGATTCCTCGGCGCGCACTCGCACGGTCCCGCCACATCGAAAAGTCTCGATCTCGGCCCGCTGCACACGGATTCGCAGTAGATCCGGGCCCGTAAAATGGATCCCACTCCCGTCCCCACAGTCGATTCCGTGGTGCGACTAGAGTCCACCCATTCGCTCGACGAAGAGATGATCGCCTCTGGCCATCGGGTGTGCTCCCGGACTTCGATCCGCAGGAATTCGATCCCACCTGGGACCTTGCTCCGCCGCGTGCCTGGCGTCTATCGAACGAGCCGGCGACTCGACCCGAGACATGAATAGGCCGGAAGCTGGGATGACTCAAATGAATGTTCGTCATACTGGCCATACATTTTCTGCATGTCATAAATTCTTTCGACCGAACCCTCGAGTTCCCTGGCCAACCCGACGCCCCTGCGCGCTCGATCACGACGCCTTGGGCGTCGATCAGGCTCCCGCTGGGTCGTAGAGCGATTGCAGCCCGAGCGCTTCGGTCACGGCCTCGAGGGCCGCGCGGGCTTCGTCGATGAGACCCGGGTCCGCGAGGTCGGCCGGATCGAGGGTCTCTCTGTAGTGGCGCTCGATCACCTCGACCAGTCGACGGTGGAGCGAATCATCGAAGAATACCCCCGCGTGGCTCGCGGCTCTCTGCGCCTCGTCCATCACGACCCGCAACCGGAGACAGGCCGGACCCCCCCCGTTCAGCATGCTCTCTCGCAGATCGACGTAGTGGAGGGAATCGAAGGGCCCCTTGGCTCCGGCCAGCTCGTCGAGGAGCGCCGCGGTCCCGGGATGGTCCCGACACTCGACCGGCCCGATCCAGGCGGTGCCTCCATCCGCGACCTCGACGATCTGGCAATTGAAGAGATACGTGTCGACAGCGTGCTCGATCGGAAGCGCGTCGCGGGACACCTCGACCACCCGGAGCTCGCCCCCGCAGCGTCGCGTGAAGCGTTCTCGGAGTACGTCGAGTGACCGTGCTTGATCGAGCAATGCGTCCTCATGAACGAAGAGGAGGTCGCGGTTTCCGGATGCGATGACGTCGTTATGGAATACGCCCGCATCGATGGCCTGGGGAGCCTGTCGAAAGAACACCGTATTCTCGGGTTCGAGT
>JAPYTP010000053.1 GCA_029941885.1 Myxococcota bacterium | reverse complement strand
GAGTAATCGTGGCACCCACCCGGGCCGGCGATTCCTCGACGAAGGCGGCCGCCTCGGCCGTCGTGATGTGCTCGAACACCACGCGCAGCCCTTCATGGCGCGCGACGAGCGGTGCCAACGTGTCGTCGAGGAATCGACGTTCGCGATCGAAGACATCCGTTTCCACCTCCGTCGATTCCCCGTGCACCAGGAGGGGCAAGTCATGACGCTCGAGCGCCTCGAGCACGGGGGAGAGCCCCGCGAGACCAGCGATGCCCTGGGCGGAATTCGTCGTCGCTCCCTTCGGATAGAGCTTGATCGCAGCCACCTCGCTCGAAGCAGAGGCGCGTTCGACATCCTCCTTCGACATCGCCTCCGTCAGATAGAGCGCCATCAGCGGTTCGAAGGTCGAATGCTCCGGAAGCAATCTTCGGATCCGATCCGCATAACGCTGCGCATCCTCGGCCGTCCTCACCGGTGGATCGAGATTCGGCATGACGATCGCGCGGCCGAAACAGCGGGCCGTATGGGGCAGGACCCGTGCGAGCATCGCACCGTCCCGCAGATGGAGATGCCAGTCATCGGGCCGGGTCAATTCGAGCCGAGCCGGCAGAAGATCGCTTCCCGACGCCGGACCGTCGGGGCTCTTCGGCTCGTCGTGCTGCCCGGCCGACATGATCGAGCGTTCTGGATTTCGAGGGGGTTCGTTTTTCGACACGGTCGCTCCCGCACGGGCCATGGGCCACGCGGCGGTGCAGCATACCGGACCACGGTGCGCATTCAGCCGCTGTCGATCTCTTCCTTGAGCATTTCGTCGATCCGCGCGGGTTGAGCACGCAGTCGATCGACGAATTCGTCCTCGGGACAGGGGCGCCCGAAAAGGTATCCCTGGAGCTCGTCGCAGCCCCTCTGGCGTAGGAAGAGCGCCTGACGTGCGGTCTCGACCCCTTCCGCGACGACCTTCAACCGGAGCCCGTGAGCCATGGCGATGATGGCGGAGGTCAACGCCGCGTCGTCGGGATTCTCGGGCAACTCGGTGACGAAGGAGCGGTCGATCTTCACCCGATCGATCGTGAATCGCCGGAGGTAGGAGAGAGACGAATAGCCAGTCCCGAAATCGTCGAGGGAGAGTCCGATCCCCATCGCCCGCAGCTCACGCAGCGTGTGCACCGTCAGCGAATCGTCCTGCATGATCGTCGACTCCGTCAGCTCGAGTTCGACCTGTTCGGGACCCACCCCCGTCTCTTCGATCGTGCCGCGGACCATGTCCAGCATGCCCGGCTCGCGGATCTGATGTCCGGAGACATTGACACCAATGCGAATCGATCGACCGAATTCGTCCCGCCAGCGCTGAGCCTGCGCACAAGCGGTTCGGAACACCCATTTCCCGATCGGAACGATCAGGCCGGTTTCCTCGGCGACTGGTATGAATTCGTCGGGCGGGATGAACCTTCCATCGCAATCGACCCAACGAAGCAGGGCCTCGGCAGCCGTGACCTCCCCCGTCTCCGCGTCGAGGATCGGTTGGTAGAAGATCTGGAACTCGTCTCGTTCGAGCGCCCCTCGCAGCCGTGACTCGATCTCGATCTGTGACGAGCGTGTGCGATTCATCTCCTCGGAATAGAACTGAAAGCCGTTCCTGCCCCGCCCCTTCGCGAAATACATCGCGGCGTCCGCGTTCCGAAGCAAGCTCTCCGTATCCTCGCCGTCTTCCGGAAACACCGCGATCCCGATCGACGTGCTCATGAAGAGTTCCAGTCCGGCGAGCACGATGGGAGTTTCGAGGGTGGCCAGGAAGCGGTCCGCAACGATCGCCGCGTCCGCGGGTTTCGAGATCTCCGTGAGGAGAACCGTGAATTCGTCGCCCCCGAGGCGCGAGACCACGGATTCGGGCGCATCGTCGGCCTGGTGGCCCAGATGGTCACTCACGCGGACGACCTTTGAGAATCGATCGGCGACTTCCATCAGCAGATTGTCACCGACCTCGTGTCCCAGTGTGTCGTTGACCTTCTTGAATCCGTCGAGATCCATGAAGAGCAGAGCCATTTTTCGATTCGACCGGGCGGCCAATGCGACCGCTCCTCGCAGCAGATGATGGAAACGTTGGCGGTTCGGCAGACCGGTCAGGTCGTCGCGGAAGGCAATACGCCGGATCCTCTTCTCCGTGAGCTTTCGTTCGACGGCACGGCCGACGAGTTCACCCACGTGCTCGAGCATTTCAAGAGTGGAGTCTTCGATCTCGACCGGTTCGACTGCGAAGTATTCGAACGTTCCATAGAGCCGTGCGCCGATCAGGACGGGCACCGAGAGCACCGGTGAGTATCCAAGTTCCTTCCACCAACGCACGCCCCGCGGATCCGCCTCGCGAACGCCAATCGACATGAACGAACCCGAGGTCGATTCTTCGATCGTTCCCTCTGGAGGCGTACCCGCCGCGCCTCGCGGGCGAAGCGTCGGCAGGTCGAGTTCGGCGCTAGAGAAGATGATGCCTGATGCCGTGAGGCGATTGCCCTCGTCCTCGTCATCAGTCGAGCGCAGGAACTGTCCGAGTGGCAGATCCATCGTCGCCGCGACGAGTGCGAGGGCGGCCTCGAGGCCACCATCGATCGTGTCCGCCTCGTGCACGGCGGCCGATACTTCGTGGACGAGTCGAACGTGCCTTGCCTGGCGACGATTCTCCCGTTCGACCTCGACTCGATCCGTAATGTCCCTCAATACGAGGACGCGACTCTGGATCGATCCCGCAGAGTCGAGGAGCGCACTCAGCTGGAGGTCGAAAGTCCTCCCCTCCCCGATTCGCTTCATGGAGTCCAGTGAGTAGATGCTCCGTCCGTCGATCGCTCCACTGAGGAGTTCGACGAGATCGGGGTAGTGCGCCAGCGCATCTTTCAATTGACGCTTCCCCCGCGCCACGACGTCGAGGTCGAGAATCTTCCCCGCGGCCAGATTGAAATCGACCAGGCGTCCGTTCATGTCTACGACGAGCACTCCATCGCTCATCGCCTGGATGACAGGACTGTCTTGGACTCGGTCGGAGGAGAAAAGGCCGAGTCTCGGAAGCCCGTAGTAGAGAACGGTCCCGACGCCAGCGAGAGCGATCGATGACGCGATCCCGGTTATTTCCGCGGACATTCCGACCAGCCAGAGCAAGGGGGTCAGCGCGACCAACAGAATCGACCAAACGACACCATGAAGCGCTATTCGGAAACCATCCCAGCTCCGGATCGCGACCCCGCTCAGCCCAATCGCCGCGGTCACGAACAGAAGACTCGAGAAGAGTTCGATGACGACTCGATCGCCCAGGATGAAGACGGCGAGCGTCGGGGTCCAGATCAGCGCCTCTGCGAAGACCGGGATACGCTCTGATTCGCTGGTGGCGTGGGTCGCCAGTCGAACGAGACTCGCCGCCGCGATCAGCGCAAAGGCTCGCGAAGCCCCATCGGCAACATCGCCACCGAGCGCACCCTGAATCGCGACCAATCGAGTGATCGCCGAGAAAATCATCGCTGCAACGGCGAAACTGAGGTTGATCATGCAGTGATTCGCTTCCGTGTCCGCGTCATTTTCTGCGTACTGTGGTGCACCCGGTGTGGCTCTAGGCTTATCGACCGAACGAATGCTCGGCCCATCAGGTCAACCATTGAGCAGGATTGCTAGGGTTCCATGCAGGGGGAATCGATGTCACGTCGGTCGGTCCGAGTCTGCTTCGTCTGCCTTGGCAATATCTGTCGCTCGCCCACCGCGGAAGGCGTCATGCGAAAATTCGTAGAGGACCAGGGGCTCTCGCGTCGCATTCAGGTCGACAGCGCGGGAACCGCCGCCTATCACGTCGGCGAACGCGCCGATCGACGGTCGCGACAAGCTGCCCGCCGTCGCGGCGTCAGCCTCGAAAGTCGCGCAAGGCAGTTCGGCATCGAAGACTTCGGAATCCAGGACTACGTCCTGGCGATGGATCGCAAAAACCTCGAAACCCTCGAGAATCTTCTCATCGATGGCGACTTCGAGGGTCGGCTCTCACTCTTGCTGGATCTCGATCCCCTGGCGAAGAGGGGATCCGAGGTGCCGGATCCCTACTACGGAGGAGACGCCGGTTTCGAAGAAGTCCTCGACCTCTGCGAGTCGGCCTGTCTCGGTCTGATCGAGCAGATTCGACGCGATGGACTGCTCGAGTGAACGAGGTCGACGTCGACTGGCGCCTGGCCTTCGAAGCCTCACTCGACGACGAGATCCGGGTTGCGGAGCGGATCGGCGGCGGAGACATCGGAGACAGCTTCCGCGTGAGTCTGGCTTCGGGCGGCGTTGCGTTCGTCAAACACTATCACGATGCACCCTCCGGTCTTGCTGCGTGCGAGGCCCGAGGACTCGAATGGTTGGCGCAAGCCGAGGCCGAGATCCGGATCCCACGACGACTGGGCTATGCATCCGATTGGCTCGCGCTCGAGTGGATCGAGACTCGACCTCCGGCACCTGAATTCGATTGCCTGCTCGGCGAAGGGCTCGCGGGATTACACGGGGCAGCGCCACCTCGATTCGGTTTCGGCGAGGCGAATTGGATCGGGACTCTCCCGCAGACCAACGATGTGCGACCGAGCTGGGCCGATTTCTATGGTGCCAACCGAATTCGACCCTTGCAGCGCCGCGCCAGTGATGCGGGGCTCCTCCCGGGTGCCCTGTCACGCCGCCTGGACCGGCTGGTGGAGGATCTCCCGCAGCTCGTCGGTGCAGACGAACCCGTCGCCCGGCTACATGGCGATCTGTGGTCGGGCAATGTCCTGGTGGACGAACGGGGTCTGCCTTGTCTCATCGACCCCGCTTGCTATGGCGGACATCGCGAGGTCGACCTCGCGATGATGAAACTCTTCGGTGGCTTCGAAGATGCGGTCTTCGAAGCGTACGAGAGGGCTAGCCCGCTCTCTCCAGAATCCGGCGCGCGCGTCGCGCTCTATCAGATCTATCCTCTTCTGGTGCACCTCTGCCTCTTCGGCGGGAGCTACCTTCGTATGCTCAACCGCACCGTGGCGAATGCTCTCGGCTAAGACCGGGATCTCGACCGCAGCGACCCTCGAGTCGTCGACTAGCGGAGGCTCGCGGGCCTCGAAACCGGAGCATCGACCTGGATCCGGAAAGCCTGGGCGCTTCCACTTCCCCATTGGTCCTTGGCAGCAACCTCGATCTCGAAGGCTCCGCGCTGGTCCGATGCCGGACGCCAGGCCACCAAACCACTCGAGAGCCCAACCGTCATGCCCTCCGGGCCCGACATCAATTCGTAGCTGAGTTGCGCGCCCGATTCGCTGCTCGTCGCGCGGATCTGATACTGGAACACACCTCCCTCGATCCCTGCCCGTGGCTCGGACACGATGACCGGCGCTTCGCCTCTCGCCAGTCTCAAGGGATGCGCCGTCACGGGTCGGGTCGCGTGATCTCCGAAGTCGAATCGGGCCTTCAAGAGGACGGTGTCACCGGGGGAAAAGCGTGTCGTATCGAGTTCGATGCCCGTGCCGACGACCACTCCGTTGATCTCCCATTCGAGCAGCACTTCATAGCCGCCGACATCTTCATTGGTCGACTCGACGACCGCCTCGAGAACCGAACCCGGCTTCGTCCCTTCGGAGGAGTCGATTGCCACGAACGCGATTTCGAGAGATGACGCCGCGAGTCGCAACTCGTGGATGTAGGGGGCACTGTCCTCCTCACCGTCCGTCGCGGTGACAACGACCTCGAGCCGTGCACCTTCGTCGAATCCTCGGGTCTCGAAGCTTCGACCTTCGCCGAGAACCCGACCCCCTCCTGCAGTCCGCCAGACGTAGCGGACGCGGGTGGCGTCACCATCCGCATCGGAAACCGAGGCGACCGCGCGGACCGTGTGCCCGGGCACGGGATTCGCGGGACGAATCTCGACGCCATCGACGATCGGTGCATCGTTCGCCCCGCGCCGTATTCCCGCACCGGGCGGTGCCTGTGGCGCCGACAACATCGAGGGAACGGGCCCGTCGGACTTTTCGTCACCCCCGCATCCGGTCAAAAATGTGACCGCCAAGACCGCGATCAACATCCCGCATCTGATATCCATCGTTCTCCCCTCCCCTGCGACGACTATTCGTAGTCGCCTTCCACGACCTGGAGCCGGCGAATAGTTCGCCGTTTCCCGTCGCTGGCGCGCGTGACACGAAACTCCACCATATCGGCGTCGTCCCCGCTGGTGCCGGCGCGGAGTTCACTCAGCGCGATACGGCGGCCCGCGGCATCGAAGAGGCGGCTGCGTTCACTCACGCTGAACGTCTCGCCTCCGATCTCGATCGTCGCCGCCTGGGTGTCGACGGCAGCCACGACGTCCTGAACAACCTCCGTAGCCACTCCACGGCGCCCCTGGGCCGTACTCCCAGAAGCGAAACTCAACACGAGCAACAGGACACCGATGCCCCATAGTACATTCTTCCGATTCATGATGGTTCGCATGTCTTCCTTCCTGGCCTGGCGCCCGATCCGGACGCCGGATTGGACCCGAGATACCTCGATCCGAGGCGCTTTGGTTCGTCGTCGTTTCGGGAATTCAGTTGAGCTCTCGCCAATAGAGGGTTCCGTGCTCGGCATCCGATTTCCCGCTGTCGATATTGATGAGCTGACCATCCTGCTTGCTGATGATCAAGCGGTTTCCGCCCTCACCGGGCGCAATCGACAGCCTCGCATCCGTCGGCATACCCGGTCCGAGATCCATCTTGCGGCTGCTGCCCGCGATCGGACTGATCGGACTCGGCGGACCGAAAGCGCCCTGTCCACATTTCGCAAGGAACCCGTAGAGAGTCGAATCACCCGAAGGTTCGCATATATTCAGGAGATTCGGCGTGAAGGTCGACGTGAAGAAATGCGAGTTGAAGATCTCGCTATTGGTCACGAACTTTTCCCCGTCCACGACCTCGAAATAGAATCCCTTCGGCTGGATCGCCGGACAATCGGCTTCGTCCGCGGTCACGTCCGTGAGCTCCCCGCTCGGATACGCGCGACCGTCGATCGTCGCGAGCGTGCCGTTGTCCCAGATATCCCGATCCTTGATGACATAGAAGCGATTCATCAGGGAACAACCGTTCAGGCTGCTCGAGCAGTTGAGGTCCGTCCGCTCGCCCGTCCCCAGTCCGATATGCAGGATGCCGTTCACGACAGTCGCTGCCGGTGCGAAGTAGAAGCTCCGTGCATGTACGCCTGAAGCGGCCCGGGGCGGGTCATCAGAGAAGAATTTTCGAAAAGACCAGTTCGGCTGGTAGAGCTGCCCTGGAGAGGGGCTCGCCGTACCGTAGTTCCGGACGACCCATTTCCAGATATTGCCGCCGAGGTCGCCGATATAGATCACATCCGCGAAGCCATCCTGATCGTAGTCCAGGACACCGGGCGTCGAGGGCATCGCGTAGAGCATCGTCGAGACGTCGCCCGTCGCCGACGTACCGTATTTTCGAACCGCGATCGGTCGACCCGTCTCGACATCGATCATCATGATGCCGCGGCCCTTCGTGCTCGTCGCGCTGTAGAGGGCACCGTTGTTAGGATCGCTCGTGGCATCGTAGCCGAAGCCCACGATCGCAACCCAGACCTCTTCGATATCACCTCCCGATCGTTCGAGGCGGACGCGGGTGATGATCGGCTGCGACCAGGTCTGACCGATATAGGCACGCCAAGACGTATCGCTCTCGAGCGGGAACTCCCACATATAGCCGGGATAGCCACTCGAACTCGGATCCGTCACGTCGAGGGCGAGATAGTGCTCGCCACCCTCCCGGAGTCCCGTCACGAGGATCGTCTTCCATTCCGTTGCGAGCTTTGCATCGTCGACGTCAGCGTTGCTGTCGATCCAGACATCCGCGACCGCCGGCGAACCATCGACGTTCAGCGGATGCAGTGTCGCGTCATCCTTGGCCATATCCGAGATCGACGCACGTGCACCCCACGGCATGAATCCGAAGACTTCGACACCCGTTCCTGCGTCGTAGTCCCCCGTCGCGATCTGATAGTCGCCTGCGTTGAATCCGTGCAGGAATCCGTCGTTGGCGCCCGCGATGATGATTCGATCGCGCTGTGCGTTGGCCGTCGTCGTGGCGAACTGGCCGTAGCTGACCTCTTCGATGTAGCTACTCGGCGGGCCGACGACGACCGGGTTCGAGTGGAAGATATCACCGAGGCGGTCGGCCTGCGTCAGGCCGCTCTCGACCCGGGTCCGGTCGGTACAGTTCTGAAAGTCGCCCCCCCCCCCGGCCGCCATTCCCGTACCCCAGGCGCACCCCGCCGCGAAAGAGACCACAGCCTCGTCGAGGTCGGCATCCGAACTCACGTTCGCCGAAGGTGGATAGCTGGAGTAGGACCCGAGGACGCCCGTCCCACCGAGATCCGCTGCGGTCACAGTGTGGTCGAAATCCTGAATGATCTGCGCGGAAACGCCCGCAAGCGAGATCTTCAGATTCCGACCGTTCGCCCCGGGCATCACCTTCGAGGAATTCCAGTAGGGCGGCGCCAGCGCCTCGGTCTTGAACGTACCCCCGGCACAGAAAGCCGGATCGACGAGATCCGTCAAAGCGCAGTTTCCATCTCGATCGAGGATCTCACCCCCCCCGGTGATCTTGTAGCTCCGCAGCTTGCCGGGCCAGAAGGGTCGGGCACTCGTTGGCTGGAAAAGCGTCGTGTAGAGACTGCCGCCGTCGGCGGTTCGCGCCGCGGGCACCGTCGCTGCCGAGAAACCCTGGGATTTCGAGATGATGTCCTGGACCGAACTCACGAGAGCCTGGGTCAACGTCTCCGCCTGGTTGCCAGAGAAAAAGAGGCCATTGCCCTCGGTCGCGGTCTTCTGGAGAAGGGAATTCACGGGACCCAGCGTCCCGAAGCCAACGGTGTAGACATCTACATTCTGAGTCCCCTCGAGGTCCGGACGACAGTCGTTCAACTGCATGAAGCGCGCGATGTCATCGAGGTAGCCGGCACCGGCAGAACTGCCCCAGGGCGGTGACCCGACTTCCGGAGTGGAGTCCGACCCGATGTCGGGGTCCCCGGGATTATCCGGCGCGTAGTCGCCGATCAGTCCGGTGAAGTTCGAGAAGCCCTGCGTATTGCTTCCGCTCGTCCAGAAGTTGTCGCTCGTCGGCTCACCGTCGGTGACCATGATGACGAAGTTCTTCTGACAGGCCTCGCTGACGGGATCGTCGGGCCAGTTGCCGGAGTTCGACGTGTAGTCACCGTCCGACAGCTCGTAGGAGTAGTTGGGAAACTGCGAAGAGTTGACACCGACCGGCTGCGCGGCAGGATTCCTGGGCATGAAATACGTGTAGAGCTTGAAGAGTGTTTCACCGAGCGGTGTGCCCGTCTGCGCATCGAGTGATGTGATCGCGCTGTTGAGGTCGTTCTGGTTGTTGCTGTACTCATCGATTTCGGCCCGCACGAAACCGCCGTGCGAAGATCGGTGGAACTGAGCGACACCAAAACGGACGCGGTCCTCATACACACCACAGTCGCCGAGGTGGGCCGGGCAATCGCTGTTCGTCTGATAGATCACGTCCCGTGCGATGTCGCGGGCGGCGGTGATCCGGGTGATCTGATGCTTCGCGAACGTGTCGCCGGTGATGTAGTTCTGCCCGTTATTCGCGAGATCGATGTCCGCGAGAATCTGTGGTGCGGTTCGCTGTTCCCCGACCGGTCCGATCAGCGTCGTCGTGTCCGAGTCGTCGAGCGAGTAGAGCCACTCATTGTACTCCGAGTAGTACCAGGTCCGGTTCCCGTAGTCTCGGTTGAGGCCGTCCGTATAGAGTTTTCGGGTCTGGTTGCAGAAACGCCGGGTGATGTAGCCATTCCTGGAGTTGTCGCTGGGGTCCGACGTGGGCACCCATCCGGAATCCGTGTAGTTGACTTCAAATCGACACCCCGAAGACCGGCAGACCTGACGTGTGGCCTGGCCGAACTGGTCGTAGACCGTCGTCGTCGAGTTGCCGGTCTCGGGCATGATGTCGCAGGTATAGGCGAAGGTCTGCGAGTCGAAGGACGGATGCTCCATGATCGCATTCATCGAGCCCGAGTTGTCGACCATCAAGAGCACATTGGGCGGCACCTGAGCCGAAAAGATGTCCTCGTCGCCGGCGGAACCCGGCATCGCAAGTCCTACGAGAAACGCGAGGCTCGTGAGCATCGTCCAAAGAATGCGGGTATTCATTCGATTCATTTTCATCTCCATCCCTCCGTGTACTCGAAAGAGAGGCGATCGCTCGCCCACGGGCTCGCGCATGGTCACGCGGGGATCGGTCGCTAGTAGCCGACTGCCAGCAGTCGCGTGGCAACGACCTCGAGACGCTTCTGGTCTCCGGAGGGCGACCGACCCACGACATTGATCTGCCACTTCGTGTGATTGTATTTGAGTCCGCCTAGCGTCATATTGCAGCCCTCCGTGCACTGCGTGCCCTCGCCGACGTACATGATCGGCGCGGCCGTCGGTGGGGCGGGATCAGCGAAATAGGCCGGCCGATTCCCGCCAACGAACTCGCTCGACTGTGAGAGCAAGACCGGTGCCGCGACATTCGGGAAATCCGCCGGATAGTTCGGAAGTTGATCCCGCTCCCCCATGTTCCGGATGACGGCGCGTGCATCCGCGATCCCCGCCTCGGCGGCGTAGAACGCGATCATTTCCTGATTCTGGAAGCCCGCGACGGTGCCGTCACTGGCGGCCGTCTGCATCGTCGACAGCGCGAGCCCTGAGACCGCGATCAGCAGGAGGACTGCGAGCACGAGAGCCACACCCCCCTCCCGCTTATGATTTTGGTGTCGTCGCTGAATCTGCATCAAATGCTCCCGGAGTTGCCAATGTTGCGAGGTCGTACGGCGCCCACGATCACCCGGCGGCGAAAGCCATCGTTGCCCGACCCAACGGGTGCGACGCGGTTCTCGAAGGTGATGAATCCGCCATTGCCGAAATTCTGGTCCGTCGCCCGCGTGCGCACGACGAGCGAGAAGCGGATTTCCTTGAGTGTCTCGTTGTCCCAGTTCGCTGGGTTGTAGGCGGCACCGCCGGCGGTTCCCGGCTCCTCGGCGGCCGCAGAATCGATCACGCCATCATCGTCGACATCGAAGAAATAGGAGATCTGAAGATCGTCGATGCCCTGTGCGAGCAGATCCTGGTTGCGTTCGAGTCGTCCGGTCGAGAATCCCGTATTGACGCGATAGTGTGCCGCCGGAACCAGAACGATCTCCTCTTCCGCGTCCGAGGTCACGAGCGCGGCGAGTTGACCGCCGATCACGGCGACCGTGATCTGAGTCGACGACGCGGCGGTGACCGTGCCGCACACCGTTCCACGATGGGGATTCGCCAGGTCACCGAGGATGAATCCGCCATTCACGCGGAAGTCGGCTTCCGCCGTCCCATTCCCGTCGTTGTCGTAGAAGAAGTTGCCGTCTCCGTCGAGATCGGTCGTTGTCGAGTCGAGGTTCAGGGTCAGGTTGAGAGGCGTAGCAGGCGTGCCGCTCCAGGTTGGAGTCCAGTTCTGCGTCGAGGAGAGCCTCGCGCCGAGTGTCCCAGCTCGTTCGTCGTCCGGCACGATCGGCTCGGTCTCGGATAGGAAGAGCTGATCCGGCGCGGTCGTGCTGTCTATCCCACAGACGCCCACCGCATTCGGAACCATGAAACCCGCCATGCGGATCTCGCGCTCGACCAAGGACGAGACGGCTCGTACATTCTGTTGAACTTCGACAATCTGCTCGGTCACGATCGAGGTCTTCTGCTGACGTGTCAGGCTGTCGAGGGTCATGATCACGACGATCGACAGCAGCGTCATCGCGAGCATGAGCTCGATGAGCGTGAATCCTGCGCGATTCGTGTTTCGCCGACTCATTCTCCCACCTCCCGCAATCGAGCGCCGGTCAGTAGTACCTGCCGGTTCAGTCTCTTCGAGTCGTCCCAGGTCACTCGAACCTCGATCGTCTTGAGGATCACACCGGCGACGGTCGCGACATTCCAAGCGACGCGTTCGGAGCGCGCGTAGGTCTGATCGAGTGCTGCGATGTTGGTCGAAGCACTCCAGGCTCCGTCGCTGTCATTCAGGAGCGCCGAGTTCCACGTGACCCGATTGAGTTCTTCGACGCGATTGCGCGCGATCGCGCTGGCGCTCGAGAGATGCTGCCCACTGCTGCTTTCGGTGATCGCGCGGACCTGAAGTGCGGCGACGCCGAGCAGACCGAAGGACAACACGACCATCGCGACCATGATTTCCACGAGACTCATCCCGCGGCACCGCCGATGGGCACGGCGATTCGAAACCGATTGCGTACTCACGAAGACCATCCTCCCGTCGACACGTTCCACACATGCACACGCACTCCGCCGAGTGGCGAAAGTGTGATCGCGAAATCGCGGTTCCTCGACCACAGATAGATCGTGCCCCCGCCCGACCCGAGCTGACCCGGATTGCAGGCGCCGTCGATCGCGACGGGAACCCCGTCGGGCCGGAATTGGACCCAGTTCACGGGTGTCGTCAGCAGAGTGCTATTCGGCGGCCGAAAGCTCGATCCCGCCGCGGGGATATTCGGCAACTGCTCGTCCGGCGGAGTCTGAGCGCTCCCCGGCGCATTCGCGCCCCAGCCCACCCCGTCCTGTGCCACGAAGCCGATGATCTCCTCGCCGTTGTCGATGACGCAGTTCTGGTTCGCCGATCCCGGCGCGCCGTCGTCAAGAACCAGGATCGGAACCGGCTGACCGGTTTTCTTCTGGAGCGGATTGCCTGCCGTATCCCCGGCACCACCGATCGAGAAGAAGACGATGTGATTGTTCCCGGTGCGGATCGCCTGGGCACGAGCGATGTTGAACGCGTCCGCCACCGATCGGGCAGCCGCTCGGCTACGCCCGGATTCGAGATAACGGCTGACATTCGGGAGCGTCGTTGCCGACACGATCCCGATGATCGCGATCACGATCGCGGCTTCGATCAGCGTGAAGCCCGCCGTCCGCTTGGCTCGGCCTCTCCGGTTCTGTGCTGTTGCGCGTTTCATCGCGTTCCTCCAACGACTCGTCTGCGTCCGCCGTCTCACAGGGCATCGCAAGCGTCGTGCCATCTGAACTCGTTTCGGCAAACCGCTGGTTATATTGAGCTTTCTCGAAAACCGGGTTTTCGTCGCGAAGGGCTTTGCACCGCATTTTCCTGCGCGCTGTGAAGAGATCTGCAGACCTTGTTGCGTGCCCGTGAGCGCTGGGCTAATTCGAAACCAACCACCGACGGTGGAGGGTGTTCTTCCGGTCGTTTGTCGAGTGACAGACGAGCGGGGGACTGGGACGAAAAGCAAAGATTCGAGTCTCATCGCAATGGGATGGGAATCGAGCGGTTCGGACCTGCGGGAAGCCGGTGAAATTCCGGCGCGAGCCCGTCGCTGTAACCGGGGACGATCTGCACAACTGAGCCACTGACATTTTCCCACGGCAGCGCCTGTGTCTCACGGACGACCGACTCGGCATCGCTAGCGATCAGCTAGCGATGTGTGGTTGGGAGTCGGGTGACACGCAGGGTGACTGCCGAGACATCGATCCCGAAAAGGGGACGTGCCGCGGGGAGGGTTGGGAAGGCGTGCAGGATCGGATGATCCGGGAGCCAGAAGACCGACCCTCTAGCGGCGCTACGACTCTCGGGAGCAGAGGGCGTGGGGCGATACGGATGGGGTGCACGGCGCCCTGAAAGTCACCGATCCCCCAGGGTCGGCTAGACGAACCACCGGTTGATCCGGCGGAGACAGGGCGCTTCGGCGGACACGAGGCCCTATCAGGCCGCGTGGGCGCCGGAATCCCCTTCCTCGATTCTCCTGCGATCTCCGCGACTCCGACGAGCGGCTGATTCGAGCCCTGGCTCGAGGGCGCCGCCTCGCCCTCCTCCGGGATCTGATGCCGAATGCCGTCCTCGACCAGTCGACCCGCCGGGTCGGCTATGGGGCGTTCGGATTCGACGCCCCGAGGAGAATGCATGGCGCTTTACCCTTCGAAGATCCGCCTGCCGCGGTTCACTCTCTGCTCCCTCGTTCTCGCGGGCCTTTCGCTCACCCCCCCCCTCGCTCTCGCTGGGCCCTTTACCGACACCGGCCAGGCCGTCGGCTCGATGGCCGCCTGGGCAACCGAGGTCGACGAAGTCGTTCGCGGCCCGATGGATGTTGCCCAGCCCGGCCTGGGGCTTGCCTCGAGCGGCACCGAGGCGAACGTTCTCGGTCCGGCGACGGGAGTCCCCACGGACACACTTTCCCTCGGCGACGGTGGATCGATCACACTCTATCTCGCGGACGGAATCAGCAATGGGCCGAACGACGATTTCGCCGTCTTCGAAAACGCCTTCTTCGACGTCTTCGAGCTCTTCGCCGAACTCGCCTTCGTCGACGTTGGGAGCAATGGGACCGACTACGCACGCTTCGAGGTCGTCGCTCTCAACCCCGGCCCGGTCGCTTCCTTTGGCAGCCTGGATCCGACCGACTATCTCGGCCTCGCCGGAAGGCATGCGGTCCCGCTCGGAACCGGCTTCGATCTGGCCGACCTGGCCGCCGATCCCCTCGTCCAATCCGGCGCGGTCGACCTCTTGGACATCCGCTATGTCCGTCTCACCGACGTGATCGGGGATGGTTCGACCGTCGACGCCCTCGGTCGTTCGATTTTCGATCCCTACGCCACGCCCTTCTTTACAGGGGGCTTCGACGTCGATGCGATCGGTGTGATCCACGTCCCCGAACCGGCCCTCATCGCCGGCCTGAGCATCGGCCTTCTCGTCTTTGTCGCACTGGCCACCCGGGGATCGCGCAGGACTGCCCGTGCCAGCCGAAGCGCTCGCAGCGCAACGATCTTCGCGGGGCTCGTCCTTTCAAACCCGGCCTTCGCTCTCACCGCCAGCTTCGATGATCTTGGAGTCGGCGTGGAATCCTATGAGAACGGTGCTGGCCTCGCGGGTGGGTATACCAGTGGTGGCGTCTTCTTCGAGAACGTCTACACGGCCTCCTTCGACGGCTTCACCGGGTTCGCCGCGTCGACGACGACCGACGACACGACTCCCGGATTCGGAAACCAGTTCAGCAACATCACCGGAGGAGGAGCAGGCGGAAGCGACGGATTCGGAATCTACTTCCTGACTGGAAGGATCATCCTCGCGAGCGTCCAGACGGTGCTGGGCGCGGAATTCACGAATACGACCTACGCAGCGCTCTCGATGCGGAACGGCGACTTCTTTGCCAAGCAATTCGGCGGGGATGGGGGCGATGACGAGGACTTTTTCCGTCTGCTCATCGAAGGAATCGACCTGGGCGGCGCATCGACGGGAGTCGTCGAGCTGATGCTGGCGGACTATCGGTTTGCGGACAACGCATCCGACTACGTTCTCGACCAGTGGACCTACCTCGATCTGAGCGGGCTCGGTGCGGTCAAAGAACTCGCCTTCAGCTTCGAGTCGACCGACGTCGGTGACTTCGGGATCAATACGCCGCAATACTTCGCGATCGACAACCTGGCGACGATCCCCGAACCGGGAACGGCACTCCTCTTCGGACTCGGCCTCGCGGGCCTCGCCCGCGCCCGACCGACGCGACACTAGTCGGCCATCCGGTGGATCCCCATCGTTCGGGAAGAGCAGCGCTGCCCATCGGGCGGCGTCTCGCCCTGCGTGCGACGGTCTGCCTGCTCCTCGCCTCGACGGCGAGGGGCGCGGAGTCCGATGCGTCGAGCGGCCCCCCCCCCGAGCGGACGGTCAGCGCCGAAGAGATGATCGTCATCGGGAGTCCGCGACCCGAGATGGATGTGCTCGCGGGGGCGACGACGACCCGGATCGACACCGGTCTCGGGCTGATCGAGGGCGCGCAGATCGATGACCTGCTCGCGGAGGTGCCGGGTGTTCAAGTGCGTCGATTCGGTGGCGTCGGCGAGCGATTCGAGATCTCGATCCGCGGATCGACCCCCGAACAGGTCCCCGTGTTCCTCGACGGAATCCGACTCGATTCATCCCTCACGGGCCAGAGCGATCTCTCGACGATCTGCCTCGACGTCCTCGAGGAGATCCAGGTCACTCGCGGCCCGGGGGCAGCGCGCGCGGGCACCGGAGCGATCGGGGGGGTCGTCAATCTGATCTCCAGACGCGCACCCGACGAGCCCGAAACCCGGTTGCGACTGTCCGGAGGGAATTTCAGTTCGATCGAAGGCAGCCTTCGCCATGCCCGCCGGACCGAAAACGGGGACCTCTCCCTCGCCTACTGCGGCTTCCATACCGAGGGAGATTTCGAATACCAGCGTGCACGGCCGACGACGGGCGGCGGTTCGTCGCCCATCGATCGGCGCGAAAACAACGAATCTGAGCGCCACACGGCATTCGCCCAGATCGGGCGCCGCTTCGGAGAGGGCCGCATCCGAGTGGCCCAACTCCTCAGTCATCTCGATCGCGGCGCCCCCGGACCCGAGGGCCCCGACCAGCGACTTCGAGCCGAGGAGGAGAATTTCTCCCTTCTGACGAGCGCTTCGTTCGAGCATCCGATCGGGGAACGCGAAGAGGGTCGCGTGAGGGCGCTGCTCGCCCACCGCTTCGAGCGCAACGATTTCGAGGACCCCGAGCCCGCGGCGGGTCGACCCGAACCCATCGATTCCGAGACCACGGTCCACACACTCACGGCCCGCGCTTCCTCACTGTTCCAATTCGACGCCCTCGAGGGTCGCCACGAAATATCCTTCCTCGCCGAGGGCCGTTTCGACCAGCGTGGCACGAACGAAGCCAAGAGCAAATCCCGCGGCGGGGTCGCACTCCGAGTAGAGATGTCATCGCATTGGTTCGACGAGCGGGTAACGGTCTCTCCGTCCCTGCGCTTCGAGCGCTATGCGGGACTCGATGAAGAGTGGATACCGGGCCTCTTTTTCGCGGGCCGTCCCATCGATTGGCTCGAGCTCAAGGCCTCGGCCTCCCGAAGCTACCGGATTCCTTCCTTCCAGGAACTCTACCTCCCCGACAAGGGCTTCGAACGCGGCAACGAGGATCTCGAGCCGGAGAAGGCCTGGAATTTCGAGATCGGGGCTGTCCTGCACAGTCCCTTCGATACACCCTTGCTCGACGGCGAAATCGAGGCAACCTGGTTCGCGGGCGAAGTCGACGAATCGATCGTGTTCCAGCTGATCAGCACGAACGTCGTCGCCCCGGTCAACGTCGGTCCCTCGACGACACGAGGCTACGAGTTGTCGCTCCGCTGGCGACCGCATCCTTGGGCTCGAATAACGGCGTCGAGAACCGTGACCCAGGCCGAGATCGAGGAGACGGGAGAGGATGTCGGCGGAATCGCCGTGTCCCAGATGGACGGGCGGGTCGAACTCGGGCCACGGGAGCGCTTGAAGATCGTGAGCGAGGTCCATTACACCGGAAGGCTGCCGCTCAATAGCGGGGGTACGGTCGAACTCGCCTCGCGTGTCGTATTCGACGCCAGCGCCAGCATCGATCTCACGAAATTCCCGGTATTCGGAGTCGAGAATTTCGGACAATCGCTCTGGCTCAGCCTGCGCGCACGGAATCTCGGCAACGTGGCGATTCGTGACACGCGATCGCGGCCGCGTCCCGGTCGCAATTTCTCCGTCGCCCTGGAGAGCGTGTTTTGAGGGGGTCATGGCCTTCGAGCCCAGAACGGCGCGCGTGGCTCGCCGCGCTCGCAACCCTCTCGATGCTCGGCTGCCCGGCCAATGGCAGCGATGGCGACGCACCCCTCATCCAGTTCAGCTCGACCCCCGAATGCATCGTCTTTGCGGGCGGCTTCCCATCCGGATTCTCGCCGCTTCCGGGCACCGGCCGCGAGGCCGCCGTGGTCCAATTCCTACCGACCGCCATCCTGGGACTCGATCTCGAGCCCGAGCCCCCGCGCCTGCTGGCCTCGAACGCAATCCCGGGCTTCCCCGAAATGGCCAGCGCCCGCTGCGGAGGGCAGCGAGTCGATAGTGATCTGGACGGTCGCCCCGATACCGATCTGAGTGATGAACTCGGTTTCCAATGCCTGGCTCCCGCCGCCGGGAACGTTCGCGCGCTCTCTGCCGAGCTGGTTGCGCTCACCACCTCGGGCTATGAACAGATCCTCTTCCTCGACCCCAGCGACGGCGAGCTCCGTGTCGCCGAGCTCGATGCGCCGCCGGCTGGCCCGGGCTTCGTCCCCGCCGACTGGCCCTTCTGGCCGCCGGCTGGAAGCTTGCCGTTCCAGTCGGGCTTCTCGACTCGAGCCTGCGTTTTCGGAGCCGGCTTCTTCGATTCTCTCGGCGCACCCATTGGCGCCAATAGCCGCTGTGACGGCACGCGAGATGGATTCGTCACGACCTTCACGGCCGATTCACTGCGGGTCGGCGACCGGCTGTTCGTTGCGACTTCGAATCTGATCCGCTCCTCGACCGCGCAATTCGCCCCGGGCACTGTGCTCGTCTTCGATCTGGATCTGGCCGCGATGCCTCCCCGCGTCGGCCCTGCGGCCATGAATTCGATCCTGCTGACGACGGGCTACAACCCGACCTCACTCACTCTCTATACGACGCCGGCTGGGCGCGAGCTCGTACTCGTCAGCGTGACCGGGGCAATCGCGCTCGGCACCGGGCCGGGACTCGTTCGGACCGACTCGGCGATCGACGTGTTCGATGTGGACACGTTGGAATTGATCGCGAGCGTGCCGCTCGGCCCAGCCGGGCTCGGATTCGGCGGAGTGGTGGTCGACCCGACCGAGCGAATCGGCCTTATCGGAGCGGCCGCCGACCGCGTCGTCTTTGGGATCGATCTTGGCGCGCTCGATTCGCCGAGCCTCGGGACCGGACCCGAGGCCCTGCCGATCCTCCTCGACGGGACGACACCGGGTTTCGCCGACGCCCGGGTCTACGATGCCGACACCCCGTTCATGCTCTCGAAGCGGGCGGAGGGCCCTCCCGCGAGTCTATGTTCGACCCAGACCTCGGTGGCGATCAAGGACGATGGCAGTTTCGTCGCGGCGACCGATTTCTGTGACGGCACGATCTCGCTGCTGGATCTGGATCTGCCGGCTGCCCGCTCCACCGCGCTCGACCCGAACGCGGTACTGACACTAAATCGTGTCGTCAACGTCACGTCGCCGCTCGTGCCGACTGCCGTCGGCCAGATTCGGGCGATCGATCGCATCTTGATCCGTCCCGGGACAGCGGGGATCGATTTCAACGGCCCGGACGTGCACTTCACGGCCGGCCTACCGGAGGGAGCCGTATGCGGTATCCGAATCGACGCACTCTAGCGATGATCGCCCTCGGCCTCGCCCTCCCAACCCTACCGGGTGCAGCGCAGGATGCGGATGTCCTGCTCGATCCCCCGGCAATCGAGAACAACGATCTCACCTTTCGGGCGACCGGCATGGATCCCGCTGCGCCGCGCCGTCTGACCCTCTGGCGCTCCGAAGGCAGTATGTTCCGGCGGCTGGCCTCGGCCCGATCGGACTCGAGGGGAAGCTTCGACTTCGGCGAACAACCGATCCTTCCAAGCGAGGGCAGCTTCCACGTCACACGGGAGGGACGGCGACCCGACGGCTCGAGGCCGACTCGGATCCTTCTTCCCGTGCCGAGTCCGGTGATCCTGTCCTCGGGAGTCGATCCGAACGAGATCGAGATTGCCCCCGCCCTCTTCGCGGGGGAGATCCAGGTTCGCGACGCAGCCAACGGCCAGTTGCTGCTTCGCCACGCGATCGATGCGACCGCGACCGGTCGCTGGACGCTCGACTTCGAACAGGCGGGCATCTCCTCCCGGTCCGGGGTCGTGTCGATCGATCATTTGCTCCCGGATGGACGGCGAAGTCGATCGATCCTCTGGCGCCTGGCGGATCCGTGATTGGACGGAGTCACTCGTTGGGCGTGAGCAGCCCGGCCGCGTGAAAGCAAACGAGACCCGCGGCGACCGCCACGTTCAGTGATTCGAGCGGCCCTACCATCGGGATCGCAAGCCGCTCGTCGAGCATGCCGCGAATCTCTTCGGAGAGACCGAGGGACTCACTCCCAAGCACATATACCACGCGATGTCCGGGATCGACGTCGAAAAGCGAGCGGGTGCCGTCAACTCGATCAGGCTCGCCAGGGCGCGAAGCAGGATTGGATAGGCACTCTCGGATTCCACGTGCTGGGTGAATCCGAGAACGGGAATCGGTGCGGACTCGCAGGTCACGGCGACATAGTCGACCGCCCCCTGGAGCGCTGCCGCGGGGTGGCTCCCCAATCCCTCCTCCGACTCGCCATCTCGGAACTCGAGGTCGGTCGCGAGACATGTGAACGAACAACCGTCTCCGCTGACGTGGGGCTGAGCCTTCCCGCCCCGGGCCCTTTCAACCAGGCCCCAATCGCCTCGACTCGGCGCGGCGCCGCCTAGCGGGGTGCAAGATCGCGGACGGCTTGACGCAGGTCATCGGCATGTAGGATCGCCAGGGTCGGAGTCGTCACCCCCGCTTCACGGTAACGCTCGACGTGCTCACGGCACTCTCCGGGCGCACCATGGATCACCAGTCGATCGACCAGGTCGTCGGGAATCGCCGCGAGGGCGGCCTTGCGATCTCCCGACTTCCAATGGGACCACATTCCCTGAAGTTCATCCCCCCGACCCAGCCACTCATGGAAAGCAGCATAGACGGGCACGTTCAGGTAGGCGGCGATTCCGCGGCGGGCGATCGCCCGGGCCTTGGCGCGATCGGCCGTCGGGATCACGAAGAGCCGGGCCACGATCTCCTTCGCTTCACCCCCCTGGTGAACGTGGGGCACGACCGTCTTCACATCTTCGGCGGAAAGCCAGTTCAGGATCGCGCCATCCGCGACCCGACCGGCAAGCCGCAACATCCCCTCGCGCAGCGCGGCAACGAGAATCGGAGGCTGTTCCGCGAGCGGGGTCATCTGCAGCCGAAATCCCTTCACGGTGAAGGAATCGTACTCCTCGTCGACCTTCTCCCCGGCCAGGGCCTTGCGGAGGAACTTCACGCTGTCGCGCACTCTCTTGTAGGGCTCTTCGAAGGGGATCCCATTCCAGTTGCCGACGATCACGTCCGACGAGGTTCCGATTCCCATCACGAAGCGACCGGGAGCCGCTTCCGCAAGGCTCGCCACGCTCTGCGCGAGCAGAGCCGGACCCCGGGTGAAGGCGGGAATGATCGCGATCCCGAGGCGCATCTCGGGCGCCCAGGCGGCCGCAAGAGCCAGGGGCGTGAATCCGTCCTGCCCGCCGGCCTCTGACGACCACAGGTCGGTGTACCCGAGATCGACCATTTCCCGGAACCATTCCCGATGTTCGTTCAAGCGGACGCCATTCATCGGGATCGTCATTCCGTAGCGGCTCATGCTCTAGCTCTCCGTCGCTGGATTGTTCTTGTTCTTGTTCTTGTTCTTGTTCTTGTTCTTCTTGCCCGGCTTTCCGGTCCCACGCTTCGATCCCCCCGCCTGCTTGGCCACTTTCGCCCAGGTATCTCGAAGCGTCGCTGTGCGATTCACGACCAGCAGACCGGGCTTGGTCTCGACATCGATGCAGTAGTAGCCGAGACGCTCGAGCTGGAACGATTCGCCCGGCGCCAGGTTTGCGCAGTCCGGCTCGAGCCGAGCCGCGTCGAGCACGTCGAGTGAGTCGGGATTGAGGGCGGCCTCGAGCCCGCCCGTCCCGTTCGGGTCAGGTACCTCGTCCTTGAAGAGAGTCTCGTAGTGACGCACCCGGGCCCCGATCGCGTGCTGCGCGGACACCCAATGGAGAGTTCCCTTCACCTTGCGACCGTCGGGCGCGTCACCGCCCCGCGTCGCCGGATCATAGGTGCAGCGAAGCTCCACGATTTCGCCCGCATCGTCCTTGACCACCTCCTGGCAGGTGATGAAGTACGCATAGCGGAGTCGGACTTCCCGTCCCGGTGCGAGACGGAAGAATTTCTTCGGCGGATCCTCCATGAAATCGTCGCGCTCGATGTAGATCTCGCGAGAGAAGGGAACCTGCCTTGAACCCGCCGCCGGGTCCTCGGGGTTGTTGATCGCCTCGAGGAATTCTTCTCCGCCCTCCGGGTCCTCAGAATGCGGGCTGTAGTTTTCGATCACGACCTTGAGGGGACGCAGCACACCCATACGTCGCTGTGCTTCTCGATTCAGGACCTGTCTCACGTGGAATTCGAGATTCGACAACTCGATGAGATTATCTCGCTTCGCGACGCCCACCGCTTCGCAAAACTCCCGGATTGCCCGGGCCGGATATCCGCGCCGGCGCATCGCCGCAATCGTCGGCATGCGCGGATCGTCCCAGCCAGTGACATGTCCCCCCTCCACCACCCGTCGCAGCGCTCGCTTGCTGGTGATCGTGTGCGAGACGTTGAGGCGGGCGAACTCGATCTGTTGCGGGCGACTCGGCGTCTCAAGCTGATCCAGGATCCAGTCGTAGAGCGGACGATGATCGAGGAACTCGAGCGTACACAGCGAGTGGGTAATCGACTCGAGTGCGTCCGAAAGGCAATGCGCGAAGTCGTACATCGGATAGACGCACCAGGTATCGCCCGTCCGATGATGCGTCTTCTTCTGGATCCGGTAGAGGATCGGGTCGCGCATCGCGACCACGGACGCCGCCATGTCGATCTTTGCGCGAAGCACCCGTTCGCCGTCGGTGAACTCACCCGCACGCATTCGCGCGAAGAGATCGAGGTTCTCGGCAACGCTCCGCTCGCGATGAGGGCTATCCGTCCCGGGCTCGGTCAACGATCCCTGATTGGCCCGAATCTCGTCTGCGCTCTGATCGTCGACGAAGGCCTTCCCTTGCTCGATAAGATCGATGGCGTAGGCGTAGATCTGTTCGAAATAGTCGGAGGTGAAATAGAGGTGATCCTTCCAGTCGAAGCCGAGCCACCGGACGTCTTGCTTGATTCCTTCGACGTATTCCGCTTCTTCGGTCGCGGGGTTCGTGTCGTCGAAACGGAGGTGGCAGCGGCTTCCCGAATGCTCGTTCGCCAATCCGAAGTCGAGGCAGATCGCCTTCGCGTGGCCTACGTGGAGATACCCGTTCGGCTCGGGCGGGAAACGCGTCACGACCTTGTCGTGCTTCCCCGACGCGAGGTCCTCCGCCACGATCGTGCGAATGAAATCGAGGCCACTGGTATTGGCCCCAGCATCGGTTCGGGATCCCGAATCTGTCTTGTCGTCTGCGGACATCGCCCCCCCTCCTCGTTCCGAACCCTCGCTCGAGCCAGCCCGGCCCGACACGGCGGGGAGTCTCGCATGAGTCCGCCCATCGGCAAAGTCCGACCAGCTTGGACGTGCGGACTCTCCGGGCTCACCCGATCGGCGACACGGGCTGCTATGCTCGCGCGCGCTCGATTCCCGCGCGCCGAACCCTCGCGCCCGACTCTTGTTTCCGCGAGGCACTCGAACGTGCCTCGTCCCCAACGGTACCCTGGTGCCAGGAGCCCGAAGGCCATGCGATTCTTGAACGAAGCTCAGATCGAGCTGATCCGGGAGCGATTCGGCACCCCGGTCTACGTCTACGACCAGGCCACCCTCGAGGCTGCGGCGGACCGGGTACTCGCCTTTCCGGCGCCCTGCCGTCTCGTCGGCCGCTTTGCGATGAAGGCGCTCCCCACCGCCGCCGTTCTCCACATCTTCGCGGCCAAGGGCCTCCATATCGATGCCAGCAGCGGATTCGAGGCCGAACGTGCGCTGCACGCGGGGATCGCACCCGAGCGAATCCAGGTGACGGCCCAGGAGATCCCGAAGGACCTGAAAGGCCTCGTCCAACGCGGCGTTCTCTTCAATGCGTGCTCGCTCCACCAGCTCCGCACCTTCGGCGAACTCTTTCCGGGTCGCGAACTTTCGCTGCGCGTCAATCCGGGACTGGGTTCCGGCCACAATAACCGCACCAACGTCGGTGGACCGTCTTCGTCGTTCGGAATCTGGCACGAGAAATTGGACGAGGCCCTCACGGTCGCACGGGAATTCGATCTGACACTCAGTGGACTTCACACCCATATCGGCTCGGGCGGCGATCCCGAAGTCTGGAAGCGATGCGCCGAAATGACGCTCGAGATCGCGGCGAGGCTGCCGGACCTGAATCGGCTCTCACTCGGAGGCGGATTCAAGATCGCGCGTCAACCTGGAGAGACAAGCGCCGACCTTCGCGCGATCGGCGAGGCCCTAAGGCCGGCTCTCGTCAGTTTCATCGGCCAACGCGAGGATTTCCAGCTCGAGATCGAGCCCGGCAGTTTCCTCGTGGCCAACGCGGGCGCGATTCTCGCCGAGATCATCGATATCGTGGACACCCACCCGGGGTCGAGGACGGCACCGGAGGGCAATACGTTCCTCAAGATCGATTCCGGAATGACGGAGCTGCTCCGTCCCTCGATCTACGGTGCACAGCATCCGATGACCGTCGTGGCCCACGGGCATCCCGCGGCGTCCGAAGAGGCCGAGTACCTCGTTGCCGGGCATTGCTGCGAATCCGGCGACATCCTGACGCCGGCTCCCGGCGATCCGGAGGGCCTAGCGCCCCGACGGCTGGCGCGCGCCGAGATCGGCGACACCCTCGTGATCGAAGGCGCCGGCGCCTATGCCTCGGGTATGGCGGCCAAGAACTACAACGCTTTTCCGGAAGCAACGGAAGTCCTGATCGACGCCAGTGGCGAGCCCAAGCTCGTTCGCCAACGCCAGACTCTCGAACAGGCGCTCCAGAACGAGCGCTGATCTCGAAGCCCGCCCCTGACTAGCCCCTACGCTGTGGCTTCTGACGGAAGCCCTTGCGGCCCGCCTGGCCCTGACCCGCGCGATACTGCGCCGGTGGCTTCTCGAGCTGGAGACCGAACCAGGCCATCCCGAAGCGCTTCATGTTGAGCTTCTTGCCATTGCGAAGACGACTGAGGTTCTCCTGGGTCGACTCATTGCTCTTCTCGACCTTTTCGGCCTCGACGAGCTTGTTGATCGCGGCGTCGCGTGCCCCGTCTTTCGCCAGCATCCACGCATACACGTGGTAGGGCATGATCTGCTTCTTGTTCGCCCGAATCGCGATATCGAGTGCCTCTCGGGCCTGCTCCTTGCGCCCGTTGCGATATTCGAGTGCCGCATGGGCGAGCTTCGCCTCGGTCGCGCGCATTCCCGCCTTCGAGAGATGCTCCTGGGCGCGCGTCTCGTCCCCATTCGCGTACGCGAGCAACCCGATCTGCGCGTGGATCTGCCCCTTGAGCAGCATCTGCCAGCGGCAGAGCGGCATCATGTCTTCGAGCTGCGAGATCGCGATTTGGATCTGCCCGGCCTGGATCTGCTTCTGAATCACTTGGAATTGCGGTTCGATTCGTCGGGCCATGACCCGTGATATCACGATGAAGGAGACGATCGAGACCAGCACGAAAAGTACGATGCCCATCTGCCAGGTCTTCCAGAACTCGAGCACGGTCCAGATCGCCCCGCTCGTCGCTCCAATCAGCATTGATATGAGAATCGTATACATCGGCCCGGCCTATCCCCCTGACTCCGCCACCGAAGGCGAGCGCGCGCGATCGTAGCAGGCCGCAGAGTCACTGGCAGAGGCCCGCGGCGTTCGCGCGCAGATCTACGCGGCCGCTCGCCGCATGATCGGGGAGAGCAGAATCAGACGACTCCGACGGGTCCGATCGCGGGTTAGAACGTGTAGCCGAGGCCGATCGACGTCACGGTCTTCGTCTTGTTCACGCGGGCCGCCACGTCGGCCGTGTATTCCGCGAGGAAGCTCGTTCGAAATGACCAGGACTCGGTCAGCGGCAGACCAATGATCACCTCCGTCCGCAGGAGATAGGCTGCGAAGTCGTTCGCCGGTACGAACGCCACACCCGTGTGAGACCACTCCATGCGATCGCCGAAGAACAGATTCTTGTACTCGAATCCGACCACCAGATCGACGAATTGATCCGTGTCTCCGTTCGCCGCCGCTCCCGCACCGGTGTTTCCATCGTAGATTTCGTAGCGATATCCGATGCCCGTGTTCGTATCGAAATGTCTCTTGGATGCCTCCTCGGCTTGCCAGAATCGATATCCCGGTCCCATCGACAGGCTCGCACGCAGTTCCCGATCCTGGGTGTTGTCTCGCGATGCCTCCGTCTTCGTATCCCAGAAGAAGCGCTCGTGGATGTGGTGCTTCCAGTCGACGAAGAAGGCCTGAGAGTCCTGGGTGGTATCTGCGGTGCTGGTCCCCCCATCCTTCTCGCGAGAAGTGCCGTAGTCGCCCCTGAATCGGATCGCGACGACGTCGTTCTCCCAGGTCCGCGTCGTCTTCGCGTCCAACGTTCCCGAGGTCGTATCCTTGGTGCCGGTCTGGGCGGCGAATGCCAGGTTCAGCTCACCGGACCACCCCTCCTCGGCCGCCCGTGCGTGGGTCGCCCCTAACACGAGACTCACCGCGAGAGCAGCCATAGGACCCGTGAACCGTCTCACTCGATTGGACTTCACTCCTCTTCCCCCTTCTCGTCCGGGCGTTCCATTCGCCCGGGACGCGCATTGATTAGCGAATCCAAGCAACGCGAAACACGCGCCGCGTTGGGAATCCTGCGACTACTCCCCCGGGAACTGCAACACGTGCACGTCGGTCTGCGGGTGCGGAATACTGCAGCCGCCGGCTTCGAGCTACTCCTTCAGAGCGCGGATGAGATCCCGCTGGAGCGTCCAGTCGTCGCTCGTATTGCACCAGGGGCGCACGATCAGGTTGATCGACGAATCCCGCCAGCGAGATCTCACCCTCGGAGTGGATCGGGTCGAGACCGATCGTGCCAGACCAGTGAAGCTCGGTTGCATTCCCCACCCGGATCAGAAGCGAATAGGGAGAGGACCCACCCGCGCGGGTCGTGAATGCTTCGACCTCGAGATCGAGAGGCGCAACGCGAACCTCGAACGCGGGGGCCTGCGACCGATCGACGAAGAGGACATCGCCCCTTTCGATCCGAATCGAATCGATGTCGACGATCAGCGGGCCGTCGGACGAGTGACCCGCCTCGTCCGCGGAAACATCGCTGTCTTCAGTCGCGTCGTCCGGTGGGAACAGTGCACGAAGATTCAGCTCACCGGATTCATCGACGGCCGCCGAAAGCCGGGGCGCGACCAACAGCACCTCTTCGAGGACGACATCGGCCTCAAGGAATCCGAGCAGTAGGAGATCGACCACCAATTCCTCGAAGGTCAACACGGGCTCCGAGTTCTTCGCATCCGGGAGCTCGAATCCGTGGAGCGTGAGCCGAAGCCCGAAGGGGTCGAAGGAGATCCGCCCTACCTGCGGGCGGACACCGAGCTTCGCCTCCACGAGCGAAACGAGTTCGGACTCGACCACCACTGGCACCAGGAGATAGCCGGCGAGCAGATACGACACGAGGCCAATCACCGCGCCGATCGCCAGCCCACGCCGCTTCGGTCGCGACAGCAGCGGCCGCAATCAAGGGGACGAGGAGCGAGGGGAGGCCAGACATGCCTTCGGATTCCGGCGAACTGCCTTGAGAATCGGCAGAATGCCCGAGTCACAGAGCTTCCGGGAGAGGCGCGAGCGGCTGCTATTCTCCCAGCGGTCCAGCGGACCCTCGGCAAGAACCGGTGCGAGGCCAGTCACCGGGACAGCGACGAAACCGCTAGGCACCCGGGATCAATTGGACAGGTGAATCAGCAATCCATGAGCAATGACAGTGCGGAACAACGGCAGTCGGCGGCGGGGAACGATCTTGATCGGCGGCGTTTCACCGAGGCGGAGCACATCGCATTCGTCGCAGCACGGACGCCCCAAGCCCAGGCCGCGCTCGAGACCCTCGAAACGCTCTACGCATCGAAGCCTCCAGCGGATGCGGATGTGATCGTCGCCCTCGGCGGTGACGGTTTCATGCTCCAGACGATCCATCGATTCATGTCTCACGGAAAGCCGATCTACGGCATGAACCGGGGCTCGATCGGGTTCTTGATGAATTCCTACTCCCCTGAGGACCTGCTCGGCCGGATCCGAAGAGCCGAATCCGCACGACTGCATCCACTCCGCATGACCGCGACCCTCGACAGCGGTGCCCAAGTCGAGCTCCAGGCGATGAACGAGGTCTCGATGCTTCGGCAGACGCGGCAAGCGGCGAAGCTTCGCGTGCACGTCGACGACGTCCCCCGACTCGACGAGATGATCTGCGACGGCGTGCTCGTCGCGACCCCGGCTGGCAGCACCGCCTACAACCTTTCGGCCCACGGCCCGATTCTGCCGCTCGACGCCGGGGTCCTCGCCCTCACTCCGATCAGTGTGTTTCGTCCTCGTCGTTGGCGCGGTGCGCTGATCCCGCGTGCCGCCAAGGTCCGAGTCGAGGTCCTCGAAGCCGAGAAGCGGCCGGTCAGCGCGGTCGCCGATTCGACCGAAGTTCGCGAAGTCGTGGAGGTCCGGATCGCCGAGGATCGGGAAATCGCGGTGGAGATCCTCTCCGAAGCGGGCCAGAGCCTCTCCGAGCGCAATCTCGCCGAACAGTTCAGCCTCTGAGAGCGCCCGAATGACCGAAACCCTGCTCGTCGTCTATCCGTGGGCCAAGGCCCTCCACGTGATCGCCGTGATCTCATGGATGGCGGGTCTCCTCTACTTGCCTCGACTCTTCATCTACCATTGCGAATCGGAAGTCGGCAGCGCCCAATCCGACACTTTCAAGGTCATGGAAGACAAGCTCAGCCGAATGATCATGTGGCCTGCGATGATCGCAACGCTCTTCTTCGGCCTGATCATGATGGCGATCCCCGGTACGCCGGGGTACATCGTGCACGCGGGCTACTGGCTCTGGCTGAAACTACTCTTCGTGGCGGGACTGGTCCTGGCCCATTTTTCGATGATCCGGTGGCGCGACGACTTTTCGAACGACCGCAACGAACGACCTCAACGCTTCTTCCGCATCGTGAACGAGGTTCCGACCCTGTTGATGGTCGGGATCGTCATCTGCGTCGTCGTGAAACCCTTTTGAACTGCCCGATCCGGGTCCGCTGCAGCGGCCTGTCGGACTCGACGAATGAGTGAGACCCCCCCCATGAAGATCTTCGTACTCGGTTCCGGCGCTGGCGGCGGCTTTCCACAATGGAATTGCAATTGCCCCAACTGCAGAGGCCTGCGCGCCGGAACGATCCAGGCGAGCTCACGGACTCAATCTTCGCTTGCGATTTCCGACGGCGGCACGGATTGGCTGCTGGTGAATGCCTCACCGGATCTACGCGCACAACTCGAGACCTGCCCCGCGCTGCAACCCGGGCGCGCCGTCCGGGACACCGCAATCGCCGCCGTCTTGATCGTCGATGCCCAGATCGATCACACGACGGGTCTGATGACCTTGCGCGAACACAACAAGCGACTCCCGGTCTACTGCACGCCGAGTGTCCACAGCGACCTGACCTCGGGCTACCCACTGCTCAACGTGCTCGAGCATTATTGTGGGGTCGATTGGCATCCCGTCGATGCGATCGGCGGTGTCTCTTTCTCGATTCCCGAGTTGCCTTCGATCGAAATCCTTCCCGTCCCCTTGCCGGGCGAGGCTCCGCCCTACTCCCCACGCCGCCACAAGCCGGCGAAAGACGACACGATCGGGCTCAGTTTCCACGACCGCGAGAGCGGGCGCCGCTGTTTCTACGCACCGGGGTTGGGCGAATGGACCGACCCCGTCCTCGCGGAGGCCGATCGAGCCGATTGTGTCCTGATCGATGGAACACTCTGGAAGGATGACGAACTCGTCGACCGCGGAGCCAGCCAGAAGACCGGCCAGGAAATGGGGCATCTCGCGCAGACGGGTAGCGGAGGGATTCTGGATCGGCTCATGCAACTCGACACGCGTAAGATCCTCATCCACATCAACAACACGAACCCGATCCTCGACGAACGCTCCCCCGAACGAAAACGACTCATCGAAGCCGGAATCGAAGTCGCTTGCGACGGTATGGAGATCGAACTCTGATGGCGTCCGCGACCGGATCCGACTCCCTAACGCCGCTGTCCCGTGAAGAATTCGAAGCGCGACTGCGAGGCATGGAACGCTTCTACCACATCCATCACCCCTTCCATGTCGCGATGAACGAAGGCGGGCTCGATGCCGACGCTGTGCGCGGCTGGGTCGCGAATCGCTTCTACTACCAGATCCAGATTCCGCGCAAGGATGCGGCGATCATCGCGAATTGTCCGGATCAGCACGTCCGGCGAAAATGGATCCGTCGAATCCTGGACCACGATGGCGGCGAAGGGGACGAGGGTGGCATCGAGGCCTGGATCCGACTCGGGCAGGCCGTCGGACTCGAACGCGAGGAGATCATCGATCTGCGCCATGTACTCCCCGGCGTTCGCTTCGCGGTCGACGCCTACCTGCGATTCGCGCAAACGGCCCCCTGGAAGGAAGCCGCCGCCTCTTCACTGACCGAACTCTTCGCACCCGGAATCCACCAGAAGCGCCTCGACAACTGGCCGACGCTCTATCCCTGGATCGACGAGGGGGGATACGACTATTTCCGCCGACGACTCGGCGAGGCGAGACGTGATGTCGAGCACGGACTCGCGATTACTCTCGACGACTTCGACACGCGCGCGCTGCAGAATCGCGCCATCGAGGTCCTGCAATTCAAACTCGACATCCTGTGGTCGATGCTCGATGCCATGTGGATGGCCTACGTCGAAAAGCGTCCCCCGTACGCCGGCTGTCCCGATGCGGACGCGGCTTCATGAGCCGGCGGGAACGGCGACCCGAGGCCCTGGTCCTCGATCCGGGGGTGCTGCGCGCCGGGCCGGTCTGTGAATTCGGCTCGGGTCTCGCGGTCGAGGCTCAGGGCGGCACGCTCGTCACCCCCTGGCGTGACCGATTCCGCGCCGCCGAAGTCGCGGAGATGAGCGTCGCGCCGCATGCACGCGATCTCCCCTCGGCGTCGTTTCCCCAGGCCATCGTTCATCTCCAGAAGAGTCGTGCCGCGACTTTCGAGGACCTCGTCGAGGCCTGGCGAGTCCTTTCCCCCGGCGGCCAACTCCTTCTCACTGGGACCAATACCCTCGGTGTCGTCTCCGCCGTCAAACGCCTTGCGACCCAGCTCGATCAGGCGGGGATCGTCGCCAGCAATCGGGCCCGCGCGCGGGTCGTCCGCTTCAAACGCGACGAGAGGCCCGGCCCAGAAACCGAATCGACACCCTCGTTCGGAGCGGATCTCCAGGCCCTCGACGGCGAGGCGGCACGTCGCCAGAGGAGCTTCCATGG
>JAPYTP010000052.1 GCA_029941885.1 Myxococcota bacterium | reverse complement strand
GAGCAATTCATTCCAGGCCGCGAAATCTACGTGGGTGTACTCGGAAACGACCGCCTGGTCGCCCTTCCTCCGCGCGAACTGATCGTCGACGAACTCGAGCCCGGCGAAGACCTGATCGCGACCGAGAGTCTGAAGCATAATATCCACTACCAGGAGAAACATGGCGTTCGGATCTCGAGCGCGACCAACTTACCGGAAGGTGTCGAAAACGCCCTCGATCGCGTCAGCAAGCGCATTTATCGAATGCTCTCCCTCGAGGGCTACGCGCGGATCGACTACCGACTCTCGAATGACGGGAAGCTCTATTTCCTCGAGGCCAACCCCAATCCCGAACTCGCGAATTACGAGGAACTCGCTCACGCAGCCGCACAGGCGGGCATGTCCTACGAGATGCTCATCCAGCGCATCCTGAACCTCGGATTACGACGTTAGTCCGGAGAGCGCTCTGTCGACGATCTCGTCGGCATCCCGTCGAGACTCGTGGCGTTCCGATTCGCCCAATAGTCGCGCAAACCTGCATCGCCCTGTTTCTGCGCCCATTTCGCAAGCGCCGTTCGGTCCTCGCGGTAGTCCATGAGGGGCACGGAATAGCCGCAGGATGTCTGCACGAGGTCGATGTCGATCAGGAAATACTGGCGGGCCCCGGCGACTGCAGGAAGACGCGCCGTGGACTCGCCCCATTCCTCATCCTCTGGGTAGATCACTCGCGCAGAGCCGTACACACGCAAGATATTCGGTGGCCCATCGAAGGCACACCACATCAGGGTGATCCGATTCGAATCGAGAAGGTGAGCAGCGGTCTCGTTCCCGCTCCCCGTGAGGTTCAACCAGAGCAGCCGGTCTGGCCCGAGCACGACAACGCTCGGACCGCCCTTGGGAGACAGATTCGCCCGCCCCTCCCGCGCAGCGGTGGCCACGAAGAAGATGTTCTGGCTCGCGATGAAACGCTGGTGTTCATCGCTGAGGGCGTCGAATTTTTCGGACATGAGATGTTCTCCGGGGCGCGATCGGCGAAAGCTAGCGAATCCGCTGACCCGGCTTCGCCCCGGTGTCGGGGGACAGGATGAAGAGCTCGGAATCCCCAGGTCCCGCCGCCAACACCATCCCCTCGCTCAGTCCGAACTTCATCTTCCGCGGGGCCAGGTTCGCGACGACGACCGTCAGCCGACCGACGAGTTGCTCGGGCTCGTATGCCTTCTTGATCCCGGCGAAAACGGTGCACCGTTCGCTTCCACCGAGGGACAGCGTCAACTCGAGCAGCTTGTTCGCTTTCGGGACCGCTTTCGCCTCCAGGATCTCGGCCACGCGAAGGTCGACCTTCGAAAAATCGCCGATCGTGCATTCCGGCTCGAGCGGCTCGCCTGCGAGGGCCTCGCCGGGTTCGCTCGATGCAGCCGATCCGGTCTCGGAGGGCTGCGCCGACTCGCGGCTCGCTTCGATCATCGCGGTCACCTTCTCGGGATCGACCCGCTCCATCAAGTGTTTGAATTTCGCGACCTCGTGTCCCACGACCGGTGTCGTCACATCTTCCCATCGAGTCTCGGTCTCGATCGAGAGCAGGCGAGCCGATGCTTCTGCGAAGCGCGGCAGAACCGGAGCCAGGTAGATCGTGATCTGCCGGAAGAGATTGAGCGCGATGGCGCAGACCGCGCGAAGTTCGTCCTGCCTGGTCTCGTCCTTCTTCAGATTCCAGGGTTCGCGCGACTCGACGAACTCATTGGCGCGATCCGCCAACGCCATCACCAGGCGCATCGCCCGATTCGAGTCGCGCGCCTCGTAGGCTTCCGCGATCTCGGTCCGGGCCGCGGCACCCGCTGCAAAGAGCCCCTCGTCCATCTCCGCCGGATAGTCCGGAAGAGCCTCCCCCGCAACGAAGCGTGCCGTCCGGCTCGCGAGATTGACGACCTTGCCCACGAGATCCGAATTCACCTTCTGGATGAACTCGTCGAAGTTGAGGTCGATATCGTCGACCTTCGCGGACAACTTGCTGGCGTAGTAGTAGCGGAGATATTCGGGGGACAGGTGATCGAGATAGGTCCGGGCGAGGACATAGGTCCCCTTGCGTTTGCTCATCTTCTCACCATTCACGGTGAGGAAACCGTGGACATGGACCGCCGTTGGAAGCTGATAGTCGACCACGCTCAGCAGCGCCGGCCAGAAGAGCGTGTGAAAGTAGGCGATGTCCTTGCCGATGAAATGATGGATCTCGCTCTTGGGATTGCACCACCAATCCTCGAGCTTCGCTCCGTTCGCATCGCACCATTGTTTGGTCGTCGCGATGTAGCCGACCGGGGCGTCGAGCCAGACATAGAAATAGTTGCCCGGCGCATCCGGAATCTCGAAGCCGAAATAGGGCGCCGCTCGGGATATGTCCCAATCCCGGAGCGGCTCGGCGAGAAAGGTCGCTTTCAGCCAATTCGCCGTTTCCGGCGGGACACGTCCCGGCGACTGGGTCCACTCCTCGAGGAATTCGTGAAAGGACTCGAGCCTGACGAAGAGGTGGGGATGGCTCCGCTCTTCTGGAACGGCGCCGGATATCGCACTCCTCGGTCCAATCAGGTCCGACGGTTCGTAGGTTGCCCCACAGACCTCACAGTTGTCGCCGTATTGCCCTTCGGCTTTGCAGCGCGGACATCCGCCGATCACGAAACGATCGGCGAGAAAGATCCCGGCCCCGGGATCGTAGAGCTGCGTGACCTCGCGCTCGGCGATATGCCCCTTGGCGCGCAGCGCGGCCCAGAACTCCGCAACCAGAGCTTCGTTTTCCGGCGAGTGGGTACTGCCGTAGTGGTCGTGGAAAACACCGAACCCGACGAGGTCGGCGACATGCTCGGCCTCCATCTCCGCCAGGAGCGCCTCGGGCTCTCGGCCCTCGCGCTGCGCACGCAGCATGGTGCCGGTACCGTGGGTGTCGTCTCCACAAAAATAGCGGACGTCGTGACCTCGAAGACGCTGAAAGCCCACCCAGAAGTCGGTCTGGAGATGCTCGACCATGTGTCCGAGGTGAATGCCCGCGTTCACATAAGGCAATGCACTCGTCACCAGGATCTGCCTTCGCTCCATCCGCCCAACCTCCACGGCAAGACCCGCTTGCCGCCCCGTTTTTCAGCACGCCCGCGTGCGGATCCGAAGCGGATCCGCCGGACTTCGAGTGCGTGCACCGCTCCCCATCGGCCGATGCGGGCGGGAGAATAGACGATCGTGGCGAATCGCCTGCCCCCCTCGAAACCCATCCGAGCCCGCGTGCGGCCCAGACACGCACGGGGCATTTTCACCTCTAGCGCGGATCCAAGTCTCCGCGCTTTCCGTCAATGGATCCTCAGATTCCCCTAGATTCCGCCCAGCGGACGGATAGAATCTGGCCCGTGCGCATCGCCTCCGGGGAGATGCGCCGATGTGTCCCACCTGCCGGGCGAGATACGGATCTAACCGCCACCGGGGCCGGCCCCGATCAACGAAAGGGAAAACGCCCATGGATCTCATCACATCCGGAAACGGAATCGAAGTCCTGCTCCGCTGGATGCACGTACTCGCCGGAGTCACCTGGATCGGCGTGCTCTACTACTTCAACTTCATCCAGACCCCCTTCTTTGGAAGCGAACTCGGCGGGACCGCCAAAGGCGCGATGACCCGGGGCCTGGTTCCCAACGCTCTCTGGTGGTTCCGATGGGGCGCGATGTTCACCTTCCTGTCGGGCTGGGCGATCGTCGGCTACCGCGCGATGGCGCTCGGGATCCCGCTGACCGACGGCTACATGACCAAGGTCCTGACCGGCGGCCTGATGGGTACGTTCATGTGGGCCAATGTCTGGTTCGTCATCTGGCCGGCGCAACAGGTCGTGATCGCGAACGCCGAACAGGTCGCGTCGGGCGGTGAACCGATTCCGGAAGCGGCGGCGCGTGGCGGCAAGGCCGGCATGGCATCCCGCACGAACACCCTCTTCTCGATCCCGATGCTCTTCTTCATGATCTCGGCAGCAAATCTGCCGGGTTTCCTGTCCGGAACGAACGACATGATGTACTGGCTGATCGCCGGCGGCCTGATCGTCGCGGTCGAGGTCAACGGTCTGATCGGTCCCGGCGCAGTGACCCAGAAGCCGCTCACGACGGTTTCCGGGACGATCCACGGGGGTCTCGCCCTTTGGCTCGTGCTCTACTTGGTCGGTGCTCTGATCAATAGTTAGTACGCGGTCTCGTGATCGAGACCGACACCACCGAGTTGCGAAATGGCCCGTCCGGGATCTACCGGGCGGGCCGTTTTCTTTGGTTCCCGGAATCCGGCTCCGTGTTATTCGAAAGACGCGAGGTAGGCCGCGAGTTCCCGAAGACGCGGCTCGAGGTGGGGTAGCGGAATCATGACCCGGCTCGGTCGTTTAGGTATATAGCCTGCCGGATACTCACCGCGAAGGACTCGCGCTTCGAGCAAGTCGATCGAGGCGCCGGCCACTGCCGGACCGAGAGCTCCGTCCTGGGCCGGCAGCATGCTGTGACACGCGATGCAATTCGCGTTGTAGACCGCGCGACCCGCCCGGACGAGTTCCCCGGGCGTCCGGGTATCGACGACAGGTTCGGCGGGAATGGCCGATGGGCTCGGCTCCGGGCGAGAAGGGGCGCTCGGACCCGCGGCCGGCTTCGCCGCCTCTGTGCCACCCGAGGTCGAATCATCCGAACAACCGGAGCCGAATGCGGCTCCGAGGGTCGCCCCGACGACGACGACCCATCGGATGCCATGCACAATTCTTCCCACCACCGCCTCCTCCTCCTTTTGGGCGACCGGAGCATATCCGTGTGTCCAATCGCCGCCAATTCCCGCGTGAGAATTCGTGTGGGCGCTCCCGGCTCCAATCCTCCCGCGTGCAACCAAACGCCGGTTCAGACGTAGACTCCGATAGACCCGCTCTCCGCCGCGCCAAGAAGACGACGAATCCGAATCAGGAGCCCGTCCCGATGACCGCGATTTTCGCCCGTGTTCGACCCCGTTGGTCTCTCCGCCGAGGCCCGAGCCGTCGATGGCTTCGCCGCATCGGAATTCTTTGCGTCGTATTGATCACCATATCCGGGACATGTCGCGCGGGCGCGCGGGACGAACTCGGCCAGATCGATCTCGCGCTCTACGGTCGGCTGCTGTCGACGCACACTCGCGCCGTACCCGACATCGTCGGCACCCGGGTGGACTACGCGAGCTTGAAGACGTCGTCGGACTGGAAGCGACTCGCGAACCAGGTGCATGCAGCACAGCCCTCACGACTGACCCGCGGCGAACGACTCGCTTTCTGGATCAACGCCTACAACATCCTCACGATCGACCTGATCCTCGATCACTACCCCGTGGACAGCATCCGCGACATCGGCTCGTTCTTCTTCCCCGTCTGGAAAAAGACTGTCGCGACCATCGAGGGCCGGCAGATCTCCCTCGGATTCATCGAACACGAGATCCTGCGAAAGACCGGCGACTGGAGGATCCATGCAGCGATCGTCTGCGCTTCGACATCCTGTCCGCCGCTGGCACGCACCCCCTTTCGGGCGGAGACAATCGACGCGGACCTCGCAGCGGCGACCGATACATGGCTCGTCAGTCGCGAAAAGGGGATCGCGATCGATCGCGAGAGTCACCGGGTCCGACTTTCTTCGATCTTCGATTGGTTCGAGGAAGATTTCGAATCGAGTGGGGGCGTGCTATCGGCGGTCGCGCCCTACGTCTCGGAGAGCGACGCTACGTGGCTCGGCGGTCCGGGTCGCAATGCGACGATCCGATATTTCGACTACGACTGGGCGCTGAACGATTTCGAGTGATCCCGGCGTCGGATTCGGACGGGGGCGGTAAGTCTCATATCGCTGCGGCGGGATTCGCCAGAGCCACGAGCGCGTGTTCGAAATCCCCAGTCGCTCGACACGTGAGGCCGCCGCGACGCTGATCCGTACCGGGCTGGAAGGTCGTGAACCGAATCGATTCGATGCGAGGGCCGAAGGCCTGCGAGGTTTCCGGGGCGTCGTCGCGATCGAGGGGGACGAAGGCCACTTCGCCGCCGATCTCGATCTGGATTTGATAGCGGGACTTGACTGTGACCCGCGTGCGTCGAGCGCCCTCGGGCTGAAGGAAGATCGTTGCACTCGCATCGAGCGCCACGCGGCGTTCGACGTCGCTCACTCGGTAGCCTCCCGGGACGGCATCCGAATCTTGATACCGACTCGAGTCCGCGACCTGGTACTCGAATCGTTTCTCCTCTTGTTCTTCGCCATCCGATTCGCGGTATGTCCGAACGGTCTTTCCGCAGTCGACATAACGCGCCGGCTTGTTCGCTCTCGTGGCTAGATCACTCGATCGAACGAGATCCACCCGCACGAAGCGCGACGCCTTCTCGAGCGTCGAGACTCGGAACGAGCTCTCGGACAGGCGTCGGATCAACTCGCCCCACGTTGCGTCGAAGGGCAGAGCGACGACCGTCTCCACGACGATCGATCGCTCCATCGGCGGCTCGTAGAGCTTGTCTGATTCGATTCTCCGCTCCGAACTTCCGCAGCCGATCAGGAGGGCGACGATCATGAACGCAAAGGTCCGCGCGAGAACGGACGGGCGCGGACCATCGCGGCGCAATAGGGTCGGAACACTCGATCTTCGCAACAAGGTTGACTCCTCGCGGATGGATTCCGCCGGAACGAACCCCATGTTCCCCGAAGTCGCGCGCCACGGCTAGCGACTCGATGATTCTTCCGGAAGCAGCCGAGTGGGGGCTTGGATCCGCCGGTGCCCGCGTCCGCTCCGCTAGCGCTGGAAGGAGAGCCAGCGTTCGAAGAGGCCCTTGACCAGCGGTGTTAGCCGCGTTCGGGTGTAGGCCCCCGCGGCCCTCTTGATCGCCTCACCTTGTGTCGGATAGGGATAGATCACGTTCGTGAAGGACCCGAGGCCGATCTTGTTCTGGATGGCCATCGTGAACTGGGTGACCAGATCCCCCGCGTGAGCAGCAACGACCGTCGCTCCGACGATCTCGTCACCGCCTTTCTTGACGTGGACCTTCACGAGCCCTTCTTCCTGACCATCCGTGACCGCCCGATTCGCCTCCGCGATCGACACCTGATAGGTGTCGATTTCGACGCCCTGTTCTCGAGCATCCCGCTCGTAGAGGCCGACATGCGCGATTTCGGGCTCGGTATAGGTGCACCAGGGCATGATCAGGTCCGACACCCTTTTTCGGCCGATCGGACCGACCGCGAAAAGCGAATTCTGAACGACGATCTTCGCTGCGGCATCTGCGGCATGGGTGAATTTCCAGGTCATGCAGACGTCCCCGACCGAAAAGATTCGCTTGTTCGTCGTGCGCAGATGATCGTCGACCTCGACGCCCCGCGTTTGGTCGTAGGCGACACCCACGCTCTCGAGCCCCAGTCCCTCTACGTTGGGCGCACGCCCGGCGCCCACCAGGATCTCATCGACGACGAGTTCGCGCTCGCCGTACGCAGGGCAGGTCAGATGGATGACGCGCTCGGCACCACGGCGCTCGACCCGATCGATTCCACATTCGAAGACCATCTCGACTCCCTCGCGCGTCATCGCATCCTGCACGATCTTCGCGGCATCGGGATCCTCCCTCGTGAGAATCTGATCCATCCGCTCGAGGACATGGACTTTCGAACCGAGACGGCGAAACGTCTGGGCGAGTTCACAGCCGATCGGCCCGGCCCCGATCACGGCCAATCGGCGCGGACGCTCGGTCAGGCCGAAGACGGTCTCATTGTCGAGATATCCGGCCAGGGCGAGCCCCTCGATCGGCGGGGCTGCGGCACGCGCGCCCGTCGCGATGACCGCCTTGCTGTACTCGAGCAATCGGTCGCCGACTTCGACGCGCCCTTCCCCCGCGAAGCTCGCGTCCCCCAGATAGATGTCGATCCCGAACTCGTCGCGATAGCGTTCCGCGGAATCCTCGTGGCTGATGCGCGCGCGGATCTCGCGCATCCGACGCATGACCTCTCCGAAATCCCCCAGATCTTCCAGCGATCCCGGCATGCCGAATCGTGCTGCTTCGCGTGCCTCGTGGATGATCTGGGCGCCTCGGATCATAGACTTCGAGGGCACACAGCCGACGTTCAGACAATCACCTCCCATCAGATGTCGCTCGATCAATGCCACCCGAGCACCGAGACTGGACGCGATCAGCGCTGTGATCAACCCGCCCGTGCCCGCCCCCAATACGACGAGGTTGTATCGCCCCGACGGCAGCGGATTCTGCCACGCCGCGGGATGTACATTGTCGATGAGTTGCCGATTCCATTCGTCGTCTGGCTCCATCCGAATCCGGCTGGCCATCTTCGATCTCCTCGCGCCGCATGCTCGCATGCGGCGGGTCCATTGATTCCATGGGCTGGGCCCCGCGAAGCGTCTCGAGCTCCTAGTCGGAGGCGACCGCCTCGTCTCGATCCGTCGCAGCATTCAGAGCACTCTTCGCGATCCGCGTGACATAGAGAGTGACGACCAGGGTCGCCACGAACCCGAGACCCAACACGAACCAGTCGGCGCCACCGCGCGCGCTTCCGGCGCCCCCGGCGATCGCCACAACGTCCCCCGCCAGCTTCCCGGCATAGACGTAGAGGAGCGTTCCCGGGAGCATGCCGATCGAAGCGATCAGATAGTCCGTGAGCCGTACCTGTGTCAGACCGAGCGAATAGTTCAACAGGTTGAAGGGAAAGATCGGGGAGAGTCGCAGGAGCAGGACGATCTTCAGCCCCTCCGCCCCCACCGCACGATCGATCGCCGCAAATCGCGGGTCCCCACCGATTCGCTTCTCGACGGCCGCGCGGGCCGCGTGACGCGCGATCAGGAATGAGAGCGCCGACCCGATCACCGCCGCAACGAAGACATAGACCGTACCCTCCACCAGTCCGAAAATTGCGCCCGACGCCAGGGTCAGAACCGACCCCGGGATGAATGCGACCGTGGCCACGGCGTACCCGACGATGAAGGCGATTGGACCGAATACGCCGAGCCCCTCCACCCACTCGGCGAATTGCGGTACGAACGCGCCAAGGCTCCTGCCCAGATAGACGGTCCCCGCGAGCAGCAGCACGCCGAGCGCGATCCGCAGCATGGAGGTCCTTCCCTTCGAGTCGTCGGCCGCGGTCGGCCCGGGAGCAGTCGGTGGGGCCATGGCTCAATCCTCGATCTGAAGGCCACACCGCTCGCCGGCGAGGCAATTAGGTCGGCCGTCGGGGGGGGCTACGCCCTTGGGCCGGTCTGGGTACGACCTTTGCAAAATAACTGCGACTGCGACTGCGACCGCTAGTCAGAGCGGCGCGGAGAATCCTACGCCCGAACTGCGTGCGCAATCAACTCCCGCCCGTTCGGAACCGATTCGAGCTGTAGCACCCAATCGGCCGCTTCGAAGGCCGCGCGGGTCGCTGTCGCCGCCGACCCTCCCACGATCCCGTCGGCATCGGCTGGGATTGGATGAATCGGTACCACTCGTGCTTCCGAGCCAATCGGGGGCGGCTCAGCAGGACCCGCGATCTGCCAGCGAAGGGTGACCTGCCCGATGCCGACCCGGGCGACAGCAGCCTGGCACCGATCGGCGGCGAGATAGACCTCACAGCCGTCTGGCACTGTTGCGAATACCAGCCGGAGCAATTCCCGGAGTGCGCGATCGAGCTTCGCATCACGAGCGAGCACGAATCGATCGTCGACGTCCAGATGGAGGGTGAGAAGGCGTTGTTCGATCTCTGCGCGGTGGGGTTCGCAGAGTTCCTCGAGCCAGCCGTCGGCGGCCATGACATCGTCTGTCTGCATCGAAACGCTCCGCTCTCCGAGAGAATCCCGAGCATAGATCAATTCTGCCGCACCCAAACCGACGAGCGGTCTTCCACGCAGACCCGCCGAAGTCAACCTAACATCGCCACCGCCCGGAAACCGCGGAAATCCCTCACGACCACCCGCCGCAAGCGCGGCCGCGTTCATCCTCGCGCGGCCCGAGCGAAGCTCCTGGCCAGGACCGCGGCCATCACGACGGCCAGCGCCAGTACCGCCGCCCCCATGCCGAGGAGCACGACACGCTCCCCGAACAGGTCGGCAGCGACACCCAGGGGTAGCGCGGTCAAGCTGAAGCCCGCGAAGGCCATCATCGTAAGTGACATGACACGACCCATATAGAGCGTCTCTGTCTCTCGCGCGATCACGGCGCCATTCAACGCATGGAAGCCACCACTCGTCGCCCCGACCAGGATGATCGCCACGACCCCAGCCTCGAACCCCGGTGCCGCGGCCAGAACCATCAGGGCCAGACCAAAACCGATCGCCATCCAGGAATAGATCCGCGTAGCGTGAGCAGAATCCGCATATCGCGCGACCGAAAGGCTCGCTGTGAGAGCCCCGATGGCTGAGAAGAACGCCATCAAGGTGATATCGGCGGCCGGACGGTCCAACTGATTCTCGAGCAAGCCGGGAATCAGCGTGACATGCGGGAACCCGATCAGCATCACCCCGATGAAGAAGATCAACAGATTGCGGAGTCGGACGTGTGTCCATGCATATCGAAGTCCCTCCACCAGATCCGCCAGCGCACGGGTGTCGGCGACGCCCTCACGCACGACAGAACGAGGCAGCAGGACCAAAAGCAAAGCGGAACTCAAGTAGAGCAGCATCATGGTTCCATACGCGACGGCGGCACCCTTCTCACCGGTCGCGAGTAGAACCCCCGCCACGAAGGGCCCCATTACCCGGGACATCGTATTCGCCACGATCGAGAGGGCCATCGCGTTGCCCCGCAATCGATCCGGGACCAGATCTACGACGAGGGCCTGCCGCGCAGGACCAATGAATCCGAAAGCACCCCCGAGCACGAAAGAACTCAGGACCAGATGGATGAGCTCGATCGTCCCCTCGAAATAGAGCCAGCCAAGCCAGCCCAGCGAGATTGCGGACAACATCTGGCCGGTCGCGATCACGCGGCGCTTGGGCAGACGGTCGGCGTAGGCCCCCCCGATCGGCCCAAAGATGACCATGCCCAGCCCCTGCCCGAAGACGGCGCCACCGACAGCGGTGTTCGTGCCCGTCAACTCGAAGGCCACGACGGCCTGGACGATCGTCGACATGAAGAAGGCGGTGAAGGAGCCGAGAGTTCCAGTAAAAAGGATGCGGAAGTCTGGGACTCGGAATGCGCCGAAGGATCCGGCTTGGCCATCGGGCATCGCGGGAGCGTATCACCTCCGCGCTCCACCGCTTGGGGAGGCACGGACGAAGTGACCTCGAAGAGAGAGGCCCGCGACCGTCGAATGACGCAGTCGCGAGTCCCTGTTCGAATCGACCTGGACCGCGGGGCTCCTACATCTTTCGTGCCAGATCGACCAGCTGCAGGAACTCCTTGCGTTCGCCGTATTCGTCCCGGCCGACGGCGTCCATCGCGAGATCCGCGACGAGCGCGTAGCTCCCCGCTCCCTTGAACTCGCTGTCCCGCAACAGCATTCCGAAGAGCGCCACCGCGGTCGAAAAGCGCGCGTTCTCGCTCGCCCGTCGAATCGATCTCGCCTGTCCCGAGAGCGCCGCCACGACGAGTCGGCTCTCGTCGCCGTCCGGAGCCTTGTAGCGAAGTTTCACGTTCAACCACTCGCCGGAATTCGCGGCTGCGGTGTAGTCCGGGCGCTCCTGGTATTTCAGCGGATCGACCGACGACCCGATGACGCCTCCCCCTGCTTCGACGGGAACGATCTCGTAGAGCGCGGTCACGTGGTGCCCCGCCCCGATCTCGCCCGCATCCTTCGTGTCGTCGTTGAAATCCTGATCCGCGAGGCGACGATTTTCGTAGCCGATCAATCGATAGGCCTTGACGCGCTTGGGGTTGAATTCGACCTGGATCTTCACATCCTTCGCGATCGTTATGAGGGTCGAGTCCGCCTGTTCGACCAAGATCTTTCGCGCCTCGGACCGACCGTCGATATAGGCGTAGTTGCCGTTGCCGTGATCGGCGAGCTGCTCCATGCCCGAATCGTTCAGGTTTCCTCGCCCGACACCGAGCACCGTCAGGAAGATCCCGCTCTCGCGCTCCTTCTCGATCAATTCGATCAGGTCCGAACGATTCGTGACGCCCACATTGAAGTCGCCATCGGTCGCGAGAATGACGCGATTGACGCCCTCGGGATCAAAATGCTCGCGTGCCGTCGCATAGGCCAGTCGAATCCCGTCGGCTCCCGCCGTCGAACCTCCCGCCTCGAGACGATCCAGGGCAGCGACGATCGTATTTTCGTCATCTCCCGCCGTCGGCGGCAGAACCAACCCGCTGGCTCCGGCATACACGACGATCGAAACCCGATCGATCGAGCGCAGAGTCTCCGAGAGACGCGCCAACCCGTATTTCACGAGCTCGAGTCGATCGGGGCCCTGCATCGAGCCCGATACATCGAGAAGGAATACGAGGTTGCGAGGCGGAACCTCGCTGGCGGGCATCTCCCGCCCCTCGACCGCGATCCGAACCAGGCGATGTTCGGCCCGCCACGGGGCATCGAAGATTTCGAGATCTACGGAGAAGGGATCGTCACCCGCCTGCGTACGGCTCGGGTAGCGAAAATAGTTGACCAGTTCTTCGATCCGGACCGCCCCCTCCGGCGGGCGAGTCCGATCCCGCAGAAAGCGACGCACGTTTGCGTAGGACGCCGTGTCCACATCGATCGAAAACGTGGAGAGCGGCGTGTCCAGGGGACGGAGGAATCCGCTTTCGGCGACCTCATCGTAGCGCTCCGTGTTCCAATCGATCGACGGCGGCAGCGGCGAAACGATGCGATGCGCGACTTCGAGGTGCGCTACGTCGTAGGCAATTCCGCTCGTCGAGGCGGTGGATCCGTGGCCGACGACCCCGTGCACCCCGGGGCTCATCAACCGCTCGCGCGCCTGCCTTCGGAGCTTCGCCGATTCCATCGGGGCCGGGTTTTCGGTTGGCTCGGCCCCTCCCGCCTCCGAGTCACTCGAATCGGGATTGCTCGCGCACGCCGCGAGCAGGAGAACCCCCAGCAGCGAAGTCATGAAGAGCGAGAACGAGAAGAAGAGAACGAGGGAGGGCGAACGAAAAGGCGGACGCATGGCCATGAGGGACTCCTCGGCGTGGGGGGCCCGCGAGCAACCCGATTCGGCGCGCGCGAACAGTGACCCGATTTCCCGCTCTGACGGTGTCCGCCCCTCCCCGGTTCCAATCCGCACGAGCGCCCGTGTGGCGGCCTGCCTGGACCCCTTCCGGGCCCGCTCGGCTCGCGTTGACACCCCACCAGCGCACGGGTAAGTTGCGCGGCTTCTCCGTGCGGTGGGCGTAGCTCAGTTGGTTAGAGTGCCAGATTGTGATTCTGGACGTCGCGGGTTCGAGTCCCGTCGCCCACCCCATCGGATTCCCCGGCCGCCTCGCTGACAGCCGGCGCCTGACGCCTGTGACGCCTGTGACGCCTGACAAGAGAGCAACGGCTCAGGCGGGAGCGGGGGCTCCCTGCGAGCGTTCCGCGGCATAGGGTCCGATCGGGACGACGCCGAGGCTCTGGCGAACCTCTTCGAGGGGGCGCTCGAGCAGCGCTTCCCAATCCGCGCCGGGCAGCCATTGGGCATTTTTCGCCCGTCCGTAGCCATCTCGGATCAGCCTTCGCTCCTCGGGGTAGGTCTTCCCCGCCTTCAGATAGGCGACGCCCACGATGAAGCCGATCCCGCGGTTGCGAATCTGGCGATAGGTGAACGCGAGGAGCGCCGCTTCGCCAGCCAGGTCACGACCGTAGCCGGTCACGACATGCCAGAGATCGTGGCTATCGCGCAAACGCTCACCGAAGAGCGCGCGCTCCGGACACAGCTCTTCCGAACTCTCCTCCTGTACCGACTCCGAAGCATCGATCAACCCGGCGGGTGAGATCTGTTCGCGCTCGGTGAAATCGGCATAGACCCGGCCAAGCGAACCGTCCGGGAGCGACATCAGATATTCGCGATCGGATAGACGGTCGACGAGGGAACGGCGCTCGGCGAGGACCGTCGGGCCGTGTTCCGAGCGAAGGAATTTCTGGAACTGGCGCTCGCCCGAGTTTCCAGCGAGCGCGCGGATGATCTTGAAGACCTGCGCGGTGTCGTCCGGGTCGCTGATCAGGGCGCGAATTCCCTCCCACGCGGTGCCAAATCGAATCGGATTGCTACGGGGTTTCATCGAACTCCTCCCACTTGCCCCGGCCAATTACAGCGCACGCGAGCCTCCTCGAACAGGCGCCGGTCGGCTGGGTCGCTCGATCCGACCGTACACGACCCCACCCGTAGGGGCGATCCGGCCGGGAGGGCCCGAAATCGTCTCTCCACGATAGCAATTTGTTACAGCCAGCGGTTTCGGGAGGCTCGATTGCTTGCAGGCATTCGCTACTGACATCTCTGTATACAAGGTTTCCGAAACGCAAATGAACATCCGTCTACGCGAAGAACAGAAGACCGTCCGGAGAAAGTGCCGAACCGCGGAGTCGGCTCGACGGGAGATCCTCGACGCCGCCAAGAACCGATTGATGAACGAGGGGCCCGACGGTTCCGATGGATTGTTCGATGGGCTCTCCAAGATTCTCCACACGATGCGCTGCGAACGAGCGGAGAAGCGTGTGGCCAACCGGATCCAGAACTCGACGAGACCCGCTCCATCGTTTCGATGGTGGCGTGTACGGTTCTCGGGGAGGCAATCGCCGGGATTTTCCCTGAACAGACTCGGGGATCGACCCGATGAATCGATCGCCGAGACTCGCCATACCCACTCGTGATGCCGATCGAATGGATATCACTCGCAGTGGCTGCCTCGATAACGGCGTTCGCACTGATCTTCGTCGCCGGAGGGTTGCGCTTTCGCCGCTGGGTGATCAATGATCGACCGGGCATCCCCCGATTCTCCAATTCGATCGAGACGATCATCCTGTGGCTCGTGTACAGCGGCGCGGTGTCGATCGGGATCGTCGTCGTCCGACAGACCCTGCGCCACGTCTGAAACGAGATCGCGTGCCCGAGCATTTGGGGTGGGGGGTGAACGCAGGAATGCCCCGGGCTGCGCGGTCGCGCTCCCCGAGGCGTTTCGAATGGAGATTTGGCGGCCACCCTCCGAGGTCGGACGCCGTTGCAGGCTAGTGCTCGCCGAGCGGATCGACCCAGATATACTTGGCCGGGCGCACAACGAGCTGCTTGAAGGGCCTCCCGATTTCGTGCGGGCGGGTGATGAGGACGATCGGCGCCGAGAGCGCGAAGAGAGTGACCCCCATGACCAGGCTCATAAAGCCGGCAGGCCTGAGAACCAACGCATCGACCACGGCGGTCGCGTTCGCGGCGTCACCGTGATCCACGGAGGTCTCCGCCGTCGCGGTCGTGGCGAGCGTCGTCGACAACATCAATGTGGCGGCCGATACCGCCAGAATTCGTCTGAGCCGATTGGACATTTCCTGTCCTCCAAATGCTAGTCTCCAGCCTCATCGGCCGCCCCGATCCGTGGCTGAACCCCTCCCCATCGCGCAGGAACCAGAAACCCGGAGAACGACACTACCGGTTTGACTCCAGTGCATCGTCGACTCGTCGTGACCTGATTCGGACGCCCTTCAGCGTCCGGCAACTAAGATCGGAAAAGGCTTTCGAAACATGGCGAACTGGCTTGCCTTCACCCGGGCCCATTGCGCGGTCTACCGCGGCACCCGAGGATTGATCGGTGGAAACCTGATCGGCATCCAGATGCTGCTTCTGACCACGCGCGGTCGAAAGACCGGCAAGTCCCGAACGCTTCCCCTCGCCTATGTCGAATACAAGGGCGACCTCGTGGTCGTCGCCTCGAACGGCGGGGCCGCGAATCCGCCGGCGTGGTGGCTCAACCTTCGGGATTGCGAGAGCGCCGAGGTGCAGCTCGGTGGGGAGCGCTTCGAGATCGGATGGATGACCGCGCCCAAGCAAGAACGCATGGAGTATTGGCGCAAGCTACAGGCCGCGATTCCCGCCTATCGCATGTACCGACTCCGCACCGATCGTGAAATTCCGATCGTGTTGTTGCAGCGGAAAAATGTGGGCTGGCAGACGATGCCCCTCGCGTCGAACTCGGCGGAGCCGCCCGGTCGAGACCCCGTGAAGGACGGCTGCTGACCCATGCGGACACGCATCGGTGCGCGGGGCGGGCGATGACCTGCATCGGGCAGCGCCTCGGCCGCGATCTCACGATCCAGAGCCCGGATTCCCGATCGACAGAGCGTGCTGCGAATCGTACTGCGGGTCAGATTGCGCTTCTTGTTCACGCTCGCGATGGCGAACGCTCTACAACACGTCATATTGGGGAGAACGCCGATCAAGGAGCTCTCACCCATGGCCGCGAATGCGACTACCGGAACTAAAATCGATCAGGAACTCGAGGTGATCCTCACCTCATTCGATTCCAACTACGTCTGGAACTACGGAAGCGTGAAGGAGGGGCTGCGAGAGCTCTACGAGAAGGCGAAGCGCGAGCAATGGGACAGCACGACCCAGCTCGACTGGTCGATCGAGGTCGATCCCGAAGCCGAAATCATCCCGCCTCAGTTCAATCCGCTCGCGGATTTCAAGCCGGCCCAGAAGCTCGATGATCGAGAGCGGATTCGCCTGCGACACGCGCTGATCTCGAATCAACTCTCACAATTTCTGCATGGCGAACAGGGTGCTCTCATCGTCGCGTCCCAACTCGTCGGAGCCGTGCCGTGGATGGACGCAAAATACTACGCGTCGACCCAGACGATGGATGAAGCCCGACACGTCGAAGTGTTCGCGAAATACACGAGAGAGAAGCTCGAGTGGGAATGGCCGATCAATCCCAACTTGAAGGAACTCCTCGATGCGACCATCACGGACTCGCGCTGGGACTTCAAATTTCTCGGCATGCAGATCATCATCGAGGGTCTTGCGATGGCCGCCTTCGGTAGCCTCTGGAAGGCCGCCCAGGAGCCACTGCTCAAGGATCTCCTCAAATATGTCATGAAGGACGAATCGCGGCACGTCGCGTTCGGCGTACTCGCGTTACGAGATCATTATGCGGGACTCTCCGCAGGTGAAATGAAGGACCGTGAGGACTTCATCATCTACGCCTGTGAGCTGATGAGGAACCGTCTAGCCGGCGCCGAAATCGGCCTGGCGATGGGCTGGGACGTCGAAGAGGTGCAGAAAGCGACGATGGAGTCCGAAAGCGGGCGGCTCTTTCGAGCCATGCTCTTCATGCGCATCGTTCCAAATCTACGCAAGCTGGGTCTGATCACGCCCCGCGTGCGAGAGGCCTTCGAACGCCTCGACATCATCCAATTCGAACACCTCGACACGAAGGATCAGGATCGGGAGCTTGGCCTCGCCTGAACCTCTGCTCGGACCTCGGTCATTCGCGCCCGTCACGGGAACCGTCGCCGAATCGAGAGACCAGGTAGCGGACGATCTCCGCCGATTCTGGCATCCATTCGACCTCGCCTTCTCCGCCTTCGATTCGCAGCACGGGAACGGTCCCCCGCCCCAAAGCCGCCACGACCACGTCGCGATGATCTCCGTCCTGCATCGTGTTGCGGAGTGGAATCGCGAGGCCGAGCGACTCGATCGCGTGCAGGACTCGAGCGCAATAGGGGCATTGGGGGTAGCCGTAGAGCGACAGTCCCCCCGCTCCCTCCGAATCCACCCTCTCGTCATTCGATGCCATCGAATTCCCCGCCCATCGAAGCTCTCGAGCCCGGTTCGATCGCGGTTTCCGGGCTCGACCGAACCCTTCTCACGGCAGACGGATCGACCGGAGCCGCGCCGACTTTAGCGCCGCCACACGCTCTGCGAGCGCAGCGAATTCGGTCCACGACGTATTCGAGGACCAGGCGGAGTCTCGCCTTGGGATGCCCCACCCCGTTCGAAACGGTGCGCCCGGCGGCGGCAGGCGTCGGAATTCTGACGATCGCACCGGAAGCAGACCCAAGCCCCTCCCTCCCCCGCGCGGGGAGCATTCCCGCAACTCCTCGCGCCGCCAACGCTTTGTCGGATTCGGCTCGGTTCCGGGCCGGAGCGCGGCGACTGGCACGTTTCCTGCTCTAGGTCCCTCCATTGGGGGGGAAGATGGACGATTTTGAAAGCGACACCGCGACATGGCTGGAGAGCCAACTCGGGGAAGCACCGGCGATCGAACTCGAGTTGGGTTCACTGATCGCGGCGGTCTCGGATTGGACCGAGGACGAGCTCGAGCTCGACGACGTCGTTTCGGGACTCATCGAAAGCGGGCAGATCTCCCTCGCGATTGGCTGAAGTCCGCCGCACCTCGCACGACGGGTCGGTCGCCTCGAAACGCCCCGTCCGAGCTCTCCCGCCCCATTGGTGAGCCCGGGGGCTTCCTGATAGTCTTGCGCCACATTCGATCCCACGCGCAAGCGCATCACGAGAATCCTCCCCATGGCACGACTGAACGACCACTATCTCAAGCTGGCGGCTGGCTACCTCTTCCCCGAAATCTCCCGGCGCGTGAACGTCTTCACGGATGCAAATCCGACTGCCGACGTGATCAAGCTCGGAATCGGTGACGTCGTCCTCCCGCTCTCCTCCGCCGTTCGACAGGCGATGCACGACGCGATCGACGAGATGGCGACGAGCGAGGGCTTCCGTGGCTACGGACCGTCCGAGGGCTATGACTTCCTGCGAGAAGCCATCGCCGAGAATGATTTCGGTTCCCGTGGTGTCCGGATCGATCCGAGCGAGATCTACGCCTCCGACGGGTCGAAATGTGACAGCGCAAACATCCAGGAGATCTTTGCCGAAGACGCCACCCTCGCGGTCTCGGACCCGGTCTATCCGGTCTACGTCGACACGAACGTGATGGCGGGTCGCACGGGTGAACCCGACGACGTCGGCCGCTACGGCGGCATCGAATATCTACCGTGCACCGAGGAGTCTGGCTTCATGCCCTCGCTGCCGGATAAGCCCGTCGACCTCGTCTACCTCTGCTCGCCCAACAATCCGACCGGGATGGTGGCGCCGAAGGAAGAGCTTGCGAAGTGGGTCGACTGGGCGCGCGCGAACGACGCGATCATCCTGTTCGACGCCGCCTATGAGCGTTTCATCACGGAAGATCTGCCGCATTCGATCTACGAGATCGACGGCGCGCGGGAATGTGCCATCGAATTCCGAAGCTTCTCGAAGACCGCGGGCTTCACGGGTATCCGATGCGCGTACATCGTGATCCCCGAAGAACTGATGGGCAAGGACTCGAAGGGAAACCCGGTTCCGGTCTCCCAGCTCTGGAGCCGACGGACCAACACGAAGTTCAACGGGATTTCCTACCCGGTCCAGCGCGCCGCCGAAGCGATCTATTCCGAGGTCGGTGCCAAGGAAGTGCGGGCGAACATCGACTACTACCTCGCCAACGCGACGCTCATCAAAGACGGGCTGACCAAGGCGGGCTTCACCACCTTTGGGGGCGTCAACGCTCCCTACGTGTGGCTCAAGACGACCGGCGGCCAGGACTCCTGGCAGTTCTTCGACGCAATGCTCGAGAAGGCCAACGTCGTCGGGACCCCGGGTTCCGGCTTCGGCTCCTGTGGCGAAGGCTATTTCCGGCTGTCGGCGTTCGGAATCCGGGAGAAGGTCGAAGAGGCGATCGAGCGGATTACGAACGGCTTCTGAACCGACCGGTTCAGCAACCCAACGGGGGCTGTTCGCGGTACCAGTAGCGGTATCGCTCGACGCAGCCGATCCGTTCATAGAGCCTTCGCGCCGACGTGTTCTCCAGCTCGACCGACAAGAGCGCGAGCCGCGTCCCCCGCTCGCCCGCAGCGCCGAGAATTCCGCGCAGGACCCGCTCGGCGAGTCGCTGCCCGCGCTCCTCGGTCGTCTCGAGAACCCTCGCGAGGATCGCTCGGTAATCGTCTCGACGGTCCGGGCCGAGCCGGGAGAGTTCGACGGACGCTTCGAACCAGTCGGCGTCGACCGTCCCGCCAAGGATCTTCGGTTGGACGCCTGCCAGGGGTTCCGCGGTTGCGGCCAGGGAGAGGGAATCGCACGTCATCACGATCGTCGGGTCCGTCCGCAGATAGCCCCGCTCATCGAGGTAGTCGTCCAACCCGGATGGCTACGCCGCGGGCTGCAACTTGAATACGGCGGAGCGGCCACGTCGAGCGTCGAACTCCTCAGCCCGGGCGACCCGCTCCTCGAGAGCCGGCCAGCCGCGGCGGGAGAGATCCTCGAGACGGCCGATCTCCGCGTGGCTCGCCACCGAAACGCGTCCGAACAGACCCCGGGAGGCTCATCAGCCAAGCCCCAGCCTCTTGGCGATGATCACTTTCATGATCTCATTGCTGCCGGCGTAGATCGTCTGGACCGCCGCGTCGGCGTAGTCCCGGGAGATCGGATACTCGTCCATGAAGCCGTAGCCTCCGAAGAGCTGAAGGCATTCGCTCGCCACTTTCTTCTGGAGTTCGCTCGACCACCACTTGGCCATGCTCACCTCCGAGACGAGGTCGTCGCCGGCGACGTGGGCAACGAGCAGTTTGTCGACAAACGCCTGCCCGATCTCGATCTCCGTTGCGAGTTCTGCGAGCTTGAACTGGGTGTTCTGGAAGCCGCCGATCGGCTTGCCGAAGACGGTGCGCTCCTTCACGTAGTCGAGGGTATCCAGGAGCGATCGGCGACAGGATGCCATCGACGAAACACCGATGCACAAGCGCTCCTGCTGAAGCTTCTCCATCAACATCTTGAAGCCGCGGCCTTCCTGACCGAGCAGATTTTCGACCGGCACCCGACAGTCACTGAACGACATCTCACTGGTATCCTGGCCCTTGAGGCCGAGCTTCTTCAGGTTTCGTCCCTTCGTAAATCCCGGCGTCCCCGCCTCCACGAGGAGCAGGCTCATCCCATCGTGTGGCGGACTGGAATCCGGGTCCGTCTTGCAGACGACGATCACGAGATCCGCATTCTGGCCGCAGGAGATGAAGGTCTTCGAGCCGTTCACGACATAGTGATCTCCGTCCCGAATCGCCTTCGTCGCGACACTGGCGAGGTCCGACCCGGTCGAGGGCTCGGTCATGGCGATCGCGAGCAGACACTCGCCAGCAATCGCGGGCACCAGCCAGCGCTGCTTCTGCTCCTCGGTCGCGAAGGTCGTCAGGTAGGGCATGCAGATATCGGCATGAAGAGACGCTTGAAGCGCGTGAAGTCGCAGGTCCGCGAGTTCCTCCATGACGACCACATCGAAGAGGAAGTTGGCGCCGGCACCTCCGTACTCCTCGGGCTGGTTCGCACCGAGAAAGCCCCCCTCGCCCATCGCGCGCCAGGCCGACCGATCGGAGATTCCCGCCTGATTCCAATCCTCGGCGTGAGGCAGCAGTTCCGTCTTGGCGAAGCGGCGAAATTCGGCTCGGAATAGCTCGTGTTCCTCGCTGAAGATCGTGCGTTTCATCATCGCTCCCCTCCTTCGGTATCGATCAGATTGCTGGCTGGCTGTCCCGCGTCCGGTCTCGCCCCATCCGCGACCTGGATGCCCAACAGCGTTCGAACGCGATCCGCAACAGCCTCGACCTCCGACTCGACCACCGGCGCAAAGCCCTCGAGATCGACCGCCCGGATCGGTGCCCGCAACAGACGCGCGTGTCCATTCCGAACGAGTCGCCCTCGAAGCGCCTCGACGTCTCGCCTCGGAAGAACCCAACCGCGGTCGATCAAGCGGGCACAGAGCAATTCGAGCCCTTCCTGCGGTCCCGTCGTACCGCGGTCGTTCGCCCTGCTCGACTGGGCGCGTCCGACGATTGCCGCGACCCCGCGGTCTCGCAGACGTGACCAGAATCGATGACCGACGCGCAATTGCGGTGACAAGAAAACGGGGCGCCCCGTTCCACAGATCTCAGCGAGCGTCGTCTCGCCCAGGCCCGCCATCACGAAGATGTCCGCGGCCTCGAGGATCGCCGGCCAGGCGCGCTCCTCCGGGCGCTGGTCTCGCGTCTCGTGATAAACGAAGGCCGGATTGCCCACACCGCGCAGACTTCCTCGAAAGACCTCGCGGCGGGTGTGACGACTTGCCGAGATCAGGACGGCTGCCCCGAGGTCCGCGGCGCTCTCGGCCACGAGTCGGCCCAAGGCTTCCGCCGCCCGCCCATCGAGTCCGAGACGATCGGTCCCGCTTCCCAGCAGGAGCACGATCTTTCGACCCGGGATCGAGCTCAATCGATCGCGCCATGGACCGGCGTCCATCGAACTCGGCGAACTCAGCGAACGCGCCGTAGGCGAGACGAGAGGACGATCCGTCTCCAACCGATTCGGATGGGGGAAGAGCATCGCCCCTTTCGGTGTGACCGCGAGATCCACTCGATCGGCCGGCGTCGCCGCCTTCGCACCGAGCGCAATCACGCGCGTTCGCCCACGTGACCCAAGACGCACCCAACGCGCGGCGGGAGCGACCCGACGTCCAGCGACGATCAGCACATCGGGCCAGGGCGGCGCGAGTTGCGCGCGTCCGTGACTCTTCTCGGCCAATCCGCGGAGGTGTGCCCCGCGACTCGCGAAGGGCAGACGCGAAACCGGGCCAAGACGCGGATTCACGGCCTCGCTCGGCCAGCCCAGTGTTCGGGTCAGCGCTCGCACCTGCGACTCGTTCCCCGGCGCCCCATCCGTCAGTGTCCACACGACGGGGGCAGTCGAATCGGGCCGTGGCCCCCCGGTCTGGATCGAGATGCGGTCCGAATCGAATGCAGTTCCGCGTGCCGACATCAACTCCCAGGTGATCTCGGGATGTCGTTTCGACGCGGACTCGAAATGGGAGCTCCACCATCCAATCGTGTGGGTCGTGCCCTGGGGCGGGAGCAGGAATCGCCGCCGCGGCGCGGTCTCGGGTGTACGCACCGCCACGAAGACGAAACGATCCGCGCGCTCGAAGAGTGTGTCGATGATCCATGGCACATCCCAAACCGGGAGCTCCTCGAGTCCGTCGAGACATAACACCCCATCGAAGCGTTCGCCGCCCTCGACCCCCGACAACCACTCCAGAAGCCCTGTCCTGCGTTCCGATTCGAGACCGAAGCGCCCCGGTCTCCGCTCGTCGTCCCCACGCAGATCGGGCTGCATCTCGAGCAGACTGCGCGCCTTCGTGCGCCGCACGAGCCCCTCGACCGCGCTTGCGATCTCCCCGGTCGCGTCGATCCCACTCCCCATCTCGCTCAGGGGAAGCGCCCGAAGCGCATCGACCCGTCCTTCGAAGCCACGACTCGGGGAATCACGATGAAAGAGTTCGAAGCCCTCCGCAATCGCCTCGCGTTCGAGGTCGTGCCACAGCTCCGTGTAGGCGCCCTTCTGATAGACGAAACGCTCGGGAAAGGGGCGCCAGGGCTGGGTATGAAGCGTCGTGTAGTGAAGGAGGTGGCTTCGTCCTGGCTCGAACTCTTCGTCCCGGGCGTTCCACCTCGGATCGAGGTCACCTCGCAGCCCCGTCTGCTTGGACGCCTTTTGCAACAGCGCGCGCTTCCATGCGTGCTGGGCGTCGTCGAGAGACCAGGCCGAAGACATGCGCTCGCAGTCAACCAACATGACCGAGGACTCGGTGTCCGAGATCGCGAGATAGGAAGCACTCCCCAGATCGAGATCGAAGAGTTCACCCGGGTCCGTCAGATACATCTGGTCTTCATCGTTGTAGATGGCGCGACCGTGACCGCCCTGAAGAGCCGGGATCGCGAATCGAAAATTCGTGAAACCGGTCGTCCAGAAGCGGCGATCGAAACCCGGCAGCTCTGACATCACGTAGATGCGAATTTCTCGACCGGGATCCCGCACCTTTTCGATCGACCAGCCGAAAACCCGATTCGCCCGATATTGCGCGGGTTCGGTCCCGAGGAAGATTTCGACCGGCGCGCGGGTCGAGAGCTCCGCGCCGGGCCGCGGCGGGAGAACGATGCATTCCATCGAGTCGAGGATCGCCCGAGCGCGGTCGCTCGATTCCTTCGCCACGACGGAATCGGACTTGGTTTCAGTATCGGCCATCGAAAACCCTCATCGGCTCCGGCACGGGCCTCAAGCAGGGCCCCTCACCGGTCTGGTGCTGCAGCACTTTTTCGGGGCGCCCGAGTCTACAACACCGTCCGAAGCGCCCTCCTCAGGCGGACCAGAAAATGCTGATGTGCGGAAAAATCGTCTATTTTCCCAATAGATAGCGCCCCACCGGCGCGCCAACGAGCCGCGGCCCAGGCCGGGTCCTAGATTCCTGGCTCGATCCAGTCATACTAGGGTCCGTGCCAGCATGCAGATGGGCCGTCGTGGGGTGTGACGAATCATTGGCAGGGGCCGTTGGGAATCCAGGCCCGCGACTCGCTCATCCCCCTTGAAATGACCTGATCCCGAAGAGGCCAATGCTGATAGGCCGCTTTCGAGACCAGGAACGAGACCGGATGAATGTGGCATCGGATCTCCGAGAGAGGGACTTGCCACGAACGAGCTATTGCCGCACCGAAGGTTCGGGCGGGAACGAGTTTGAGGCCCGTCGGGTTCATGGGTCTGGGGGGAACCAAGATCGCAACCGACGCACACGCCGGGTCGGACCCCCAAGATGGGCGTCGGCCCAAGGAACGTGGATCGAAATAATCGACGCCACGTGACGTTTGTTCAATGATCGAACCCGCACAAGCCGTCCCGATTGAGGGATACTCCCGCTAGCGATGGCAAGAGCACGCGAACTTCGATTGCGAGGTCAGCAGGGCACGGGTGAGGCGCTGTAAGCGCCAGGCATAGGTAGCCAGGAGAATACGCGAATGCGGATTGGCAAGATTCCGGTCGGCGAGGGTGCACCGCTGGTATTGATCAGCGGACTCAACGTCATCGAGAACGAAGCAGATACGGTTGAGGTCGCGCGCACGGTTCAGCAGCTGGCGGAGAAGCACGACTTCCCGCTGGTCTTCAAAGCCTCCTTCGACAAGGCGAATCGCACCCGACATGACTCGTTCCGCGGGCCCGGGATCGACGAAGGATTGCGCGCTCTGAAATCCGTGAAGCAGGAAACAGGGCTCCCGATCCTGACCGACGTCCACGACACGGAGCAGCCGAAGCTCGCCGCTCAGGTGGCCGACATCATCCAGATTCCCGCCTTCCTGATGCGCCAAACCGATCTCATCGCCGCCTGCGCAGCGACGGGTGTCGCCGTCAACCTGAAGAAGGGCCAGTTCATCGCCCCGCACGACATGCGCCACGCGGTCGAAAAGCTCAAGCATCACGGCTGCGAAAACATCCTCGTCACCGACCGCGGCACCTGCTTCGGATACAACAACCTTGTCACCGATATGCAGGGCCTCGTCGGCATGCGCGAATTCGCGCCGGTCTGCTTCGACGCGACCCATGCGGTCCAATACCCGGGCGCAAACGGGGGCTCCTCCGGCGGTGATCGTCGCTATGTCGCTCCGCTGGCCCGTGCGGCGGTTGCAGCGGGGATCGACGCGCTCTTCGTCGAAACGCATCCCGATCTCGAGGTGGCGCCCTGCGATGGTCCCAGCCAGATCAGCTACGAAGAGCTCGATCAGCTGCTCGCCGAAGTCCGTGCGATCGACACGGCATTGCGCAATACCGCCACCCTCTAGGCCAACCCTTGTCGTCATCGCCTGCCGAGGTGTCGGAGGACCCGAAGCAGACAGGGCCGCGTTGTGCGGTGGTGCTGGCGGGACGCCGAAGCGCCGAGGACCCTCTGGCCCTTGCCGCCGGATCGAAACATCGAGCGCTACTCGACATCGAGGGCGAGCCGATGCTGCTCCGAGTCGTCAAGCGGCTCCTCGCGCGCCCCTCCCTCGAACGGGTCCTGATCAACATCGACGCCCCGGAGCTTCTCGACGAGTTCCCCGAACTCATCGAACTGCGGAATCAGGGCCGCGTCGAGATCCTCCGGAGCACGGACTCCCCGAGCGCAAGCGTGCTCGAGAGCCTCGACCACGCCGGACTCGACCAGGAATCCGTCCTCGTAACGACCGCGGACCATGCGCTGCTCGACGACGCGATGCTGGATGCGTTCTTGGCAGCGAGCGCGGCAACGGATTCCGACCTCACCCTCGCGCTCGTTCCTCGTACGACGCTTCGAGCGCGTTTCCCCGAGTCACGCCGAACCTACCTGCACTTCCGCGGCGAGTCCTACTCGGGCGCGAATCTCTTCTACTTTCGAACCCCGGTCGCGCGGAAAGCAGCCCTCTTGTGGCGCCGGGTCGAGAGCCAACGCAAACGTCCCTGGCGCATTGCCCGTGCCTTCGGGCCGATCAATCTGATCCTCTTCCTGTCTCGACGCCTGGATCTTTCGGCGGCGATGATTCGCGCTTCTCGAGTCGTCGGCGCCAGGATCGTCGCCGTTCCTCTCACGATCGCGGAAGCCGCGGTCGACGTCGACAAGATCGAAGACCTCGAACTCGTGCGGCGTATCCTCGTCGAGAGAAACCGCGCCTGACCGACCCTCGCGATACGCGTCCTGCGACGTGCCCCGGCTGGGGTCAGAGAAGCGGTTCGTCCACCCGACGAAACTCGCCTTGGGATGCGTCGTACCCGCGAATCTCGGCGCTGAGTTCAAAGCGGTCCGGACCGGACAGCCCCGCCCCGCGCACGCGGTAGACGTGGTACTGGGCGTGTTTGTCAGGGCGACTCCCGACTTCCGAAGACGAAGGCACACCGATGATCGGCACATCCGCGACCGGCCCGGGAACCCTGTTGATCCTGCGTCTGTGCTTGTGCCCATGCACGACGAGTTCTGCGCCCACGCGGGCGAGAACGGCGCGCAGATCGTCCCCGTCCGAGAGAGCCCGCCGCGCCGGCTCACCCTTCGCAGCCACGGGATGGTGAATCATCACGACCCGGCACATTCCCCGTGCGGCGAGCAGGGCCAAGAGGCGCTCGAGCCGATCGAGCTGTTCGGGACCCAGTCGCCCACCCGCTCGAAAGATCGGAGTCGGGATCGAGGAACAGAGACCGATCGTTGCCAAGCGACCGCTGAGACGGAGCGTCGGATAGTCTTCGTGGCGCGGTGCCACGCCGGCGGGTGCAGGTGCGGAGAGGCACGCAGCCAGCTCGTCGTCAAAGGTCGAGAACGGGTCGCCCACCAGATAGTCGGCCCAGTGGTCCCAGGAACTCGCCGCCGACGCTGGGACATAACAATCGTGATTACCCGGAATCAGGAAGACCCGTTCCGGATCTCCGAGGGCTTCGAGTTGCCGAACCGCCGCGAGAAACTCCGACTCGAGTGAAACGTGGGTCAGATCCCCGGTCACCAGGATCCGATCGACGCCCTGGGCGTGCACGTCGCGAAAAGCCGCGGCCAGGATCCGGGGATCGTGGTGGCGACGGCGGCTGAGCCCCCAGGAGGCCCACCCCGAGATTCGCTTACCACGAAAGAGAGCGGCCCCGCCCCCCGCGAGGGAGGTCGCGTGCCAGTCCGAGAGGTGGGCGAAACAAATGTCAGCGCTCAAACGCAGGCCTCCTGGAACCGGACACGCGGCGGATGCCCCTCATGCAGAGCGCCCGCGAATCGCCACGACCCCTCCCGGTCAAGCGCCACTCGAGCAAGGGGCGGATCGAGCCGTGGCGCACCTGTGATAGCCTCGTTCGCCTCGGATTGCCGCTCGTCTTGCGACGCTCGATTCCTGAATGCGTGCGAGTCGGGGCTCGGTCTGCGGCCGAGCCCTCGCCACTCCCCGACGTCCGCCGGCGCTTCGCATCCATGCGGAGCGAACCCGACCGCAAGGATTCAGCATGAGAACGAACACCGCCGTCGATCGATGCCAGAGCCGCCTCGAAATCCGATCTTCGATCCTGGAGACCAGGGTCGTGTTCACCGTCCTATCCGCCATGGTGTTCGTGGTCTTGAGCGCCCCGGCCACCCTGGCGGGCGCGCCCGGCCCCGAATCCGACGAGACCGACGCAAGCATGCGCCCCGCGATCACGCTCGACCCGTCGTCCCCCGTGATGAGTACGATTGCCCGACCGAGAACCCGCGTCGGACCGACGCCTCGACCCGTCCTCGACCCGTCGGCTCGGCTCCTCGACGGAGATGACGCCAGCGAGGCCTGGACCCTCTACATCGAGCTCGACAGCGGTCATCGCATCACCCAGCGATTCCTGCTCGTGAATGCGGGGCCCGGCAAACACAACGCCGTCGCCGTCGGCCATCTCGCCGAAGCAGGCCGCGCTCCCTATCGCTATGTCAATGGTAGGCGACGACCACGCTGGACCCTGTCGGAGGACGGTCTCTTTTTCGACATCGCCGCCAGCCACCTCGACCTGCACAGGCCCAAGGGCGAGCTCCGGATCACGAAGGACGACATCGAAATCCGACTCTTCTTCGATCTCGCCGAAACGGATCCCTCGACGCAAATTCCCACGAGTCGACTGCCCCCCGGCTACCACGTCGAGGTCCTCGCTGTCGCAGCGCCGACCCACGGTACCGTCCTCGCACCGTGGATGGAGGAGAGCATTCAGACACGAGGTCATGCCTGGCTCATCCATAGCTGGACCAACGAGGAAGAATCTTCACTCCTCTCGCGCCGCGTAGAGATCTTCGGGCGGGACGGGGAAACGTCGTTCTACGGAATTCAACTACGCGGTCGAGGCGACTGGGAGTCCGCTTGGAGCCTTCTCGCAGATCGGGACGGACGGATCATTGAGTCCCCGATCAACGTTACCGGGGGATGGACCGAGGCCGTGCGAGGCGGCGGTTCGAAGAACTACCCGACTCCAATCGGCTTCGAGATCCGTGACGAGTTGATATCGGGGCAAATTTCCCTCGGACCCGACTGGTTGAGATTCGACCCTCTCGAGGTCATTCCTCAGCCCTTCCGGTGGTTCATCCGAAGGAAATCCAAGCCCCGGGAGGTCTGGGCGGATGCGCGGATCGGGGTTAGCATTTCGAGAGCGCCGGATCCCCCGTCCCTCCCCTCTTCCGGCGAAACGTTGAGTGTGCAGACCGAAGAGGCGTCACGCTCCAAACGGGAGACTGAAGACGAGACTGCGGAACGCAGTGTGACGGGTGTGGCATCCATCACATTCCTGAACCCGATCAGGCGCCGTTAGTGCGCTAGCAGCCCAATCCTTTCGATCGGTCGAGCGGCTTCGGCCAGTGTTTATCGGAAACGAACGCAGCTCGAGCTTTGCTCACGAACTAGACAGGTCCAATTTGCGAATCGGCGTCGTCAACAATTTGCGTGCAGGGAAGAGCCAGGAACAGGTGAGCCGAATGCTCGGTTTCCTGCGAAGTCACCCCGACGTCCTCCATGTCGAGACGGAGAACGCGGAGGTGATTCCCGAAGCTCTGGCCGAACTCGCTCGCCAGGAAGTCGATCTGCTCGTCGTCAACGGCGGCGATGGAACTCTCCAATACGTCCTGACCGAGCTACTGGGCAGCCGTGCCTTTGGAGACCGGGTGCCGCTCGTCGCGCCGCTGCGCGCGGGGCGAACCAATATGAGCGCGATGGATCTCGCAGCGGATCGCGATCCCCTTCGCGGGCTCGAGTCGCTCATCGAGTGTGCCGAAGATGGCCGAATCGCGGAGTGCGTGGAGCCGCGACGTGTCCTTCGCGTCTCCTACGGCTACGGGGTCCAACGAGCCGCCCAATATGGGATGTTCTTCGGCGCCGGGATCATCAAGCGTGCGATCGAACTCAATCATCGCCTCTTCGACAAAGAAGGACAGCGCCAACTCGTCGAGGGCGTCCCCGGTGCAACCCTCGTGACCGCGGGCCTGCTGGGTCGTGTCATCACGGGAGATAAGTCGGGCATCCTGACTCCGGACAAGGTTCAGATCCTGCTGGACGGAGAATCCGTCGCGCAGGGCGAGTTCCACGTCGTGATGGCCTCGACGCTCAGCCGACTCTTCTCCCGAATGCGTCCGTTCTGGGGCCAGGGCCCCGGCGGCGTTCGCTTTACGTCGATCGCCGCACCCTGCGAAAAGATTGGCAAGGCCGCGATCGGGATGCTCCGGGGCAAGCCGGCGGACTGGGTCTCGCCCGAGAACGGTTACACGAGCCGCAACGTCGAGCGGGTGGAACTCCGCATGAACTGCGGGTTCACCGTCGACGGAGAGCTCTGGCAGCCCGACCCCGATCGCAGCATCGCCCTGTCTGCCGAGCGCGTCGTCCACTTCGTCCGAGCCTGAGCTTTCCCTTATGAGAGATCGATGATCTTTCCCATGCGGGCGGGCGGTCATGCCCTCGTTGGCGACGCAGTATTCGGCACCGGTGCGTCGGCAGGCTCCGGAGCCCTCCGAACTCGCGCGGCGGACAGTGCTTTTCCGACTCCCCCGGGCGTGAGCGACTCATGAGTCCGTCGGATGCGTACCTGGATTCGATTCGGGAGCGGCTCGCGGGCGAACTCCGAGAATCGGTACGGCCGGCAGTGGCGTGGCTCGCTGGGGAGATCGCTGCGCGACATGGTGTGACCGTGTTGGGCGTACTCTTCTACGGATCGTGCTTGCGCAAGGAAACGGACGAAGGGATTCTCGACTACTGGGTCGTCGTCGACGACTACCGTTCGGCCTACACCCGTCCGATTCACGCATGGATCAATCGGGTCGCCCCTCCAAATGTCTTCTTTCTTGAACGCGAGTTCGAGGGCCGAACGTTGCGCACCAAGTACGGCGTCATCAGTCGTCGCGCATTCGAACGGGGAACGAGTCTCACCGCCTGGCATCCGTATGTCTGGGCCCGCTTCGCCCAGCCGGCGCGACTGCTGACCTGTCGAGATGACGATGCCCGCCGCTTCTTCGAGGAATCGATCGGTCAGGCGATCATCACCTTTGTCGGGCGCCTCGTCTGCCATCTGCCGAGCCGTGGCGGTCTGCTGCGGTTCTCTTTTCCCGCGTTCTGGCAGGAAGCGTTTCGGCGGACCTACGACAGCGAGCGCCGACCCGAAGCCGAGGAATCGATCCGTAGCCTCTATCTCGCCGACGAAGAGCGCTACGACGCAGTCGCTGCGGCCGCACTCCATCACCTGACCGCTCTCGGTCATTTCGAGGCAGCGAGTGAACATCCTCGCTCTTTTTCCGTAACGCTCTCGCCACGCCGACTCTCGGGTCTGCGTCTGCGGTGGAAACTGATGCGCAGCTATTCGCGCCTGCTCGGACTCGAGCGCCTGCTGAAGACGGCCTTTACGTTCGGTGATTGGGTACCCTATGTGCTCTGGAAGCTCGAACGGCACTCGGGTCGAAAGATCGAACTCACCCCGCGCCAACGCGAGCATCCGCTGCTCTTCGCCTGGCCGATCATCCTCCCCCTGCTGCTACGCAGAAACCTTCGCTAGAAGGCGCAACATCGCAGACGCGAGGGACGGGGCGCGCCAGGCCGGCCCGACGAGAGAGGAAGTCACATGGAACTCGATGGGAGAGCGGCGATCGTCACCGGCGCGGGGACCGGTGTCGGGCGTCAGACCGCGATGCGACTCGCAGACGCAGGATGCTCCGTTCTGGTGAACTACAGCCGCTCCAGGGAAGGAGCGGAGGCGACCGCCGCGGAGTGCCGCGATCGCGGCGTGAAGGCGATCGCCGTTCGCGCGGACGTCGCGAGCGACGACGATTGCCGAGCCATGGTCGCGGAGGCGGAGAAGGCTTTCGGACGGCTGGACGTGCTCATCAACAACGCCGGCCAGACCAAATTCGTGGCCCACGACAACCTCGACGGGATCGACCCCGCCGACTGGACCCGGATCCTCGATGTCAATCTCGTGGGGCCCTTTCTGTGTACACGGGCAGCACGCTCACTCCTCGAAGCGGGGGAC
>JAPYTP010000051.1 GCA_029941885.1 Myxococcota bacterium | reverse complement strand
CAAAGCGCTGGCCGCACCCGGATCCAGCTCGGTGCAGACATACGTTGGCGCGCCGAAAGCCCCCCGACTCCCCCCCCCCCGCCCGATTGCCGGAGACACCGTTGCAGGATGCGAAGCAGGCCGAGCAGGCCGACACGGACGTATTGTCCCCCGAGTCGAAACGGGCCCAGGCGGGGTGGGTGAGCGCTTCGGCACGATCAAACTCCGGGCCGGGGCAGGCCGAGGTGGAGCGATGGGTGGGAGACGTCGTCGCAGGCGGTGGGCTCGATCGCGATCAGGCAGAGACGCTCGGCGGTCAGCTCGGTGATCCCTCGATTCGCCACGCGATCTGCGAAGGGGCTCGATCGATCAAGCGGGCGGAGACCGGTGATCGCGTCACGGTGAGCCGAAACATCTTCATCCCGCTCACGAATCTTTGCCGAAATCGGTGTTCCTATTGCACCTTTGCCAAACTTCCCGATTCCGCTGAGGCCCATACCTATTCCATCGACGAGGTGACCGAAGTGGTTCGCGGCGGCGTGGCGACGGGTTGTGTCGAGGCGCTCATGTGTCTGGGAGACAAGCCGGAAGTCGCCTATCGCAGCTATCGCGAGATGCTCGACGCGCGTGGCATGTCGAGCACGACAGATTTGATCGTGGAGGCCTGCCGGGTCACGATCGAGAAGGGCATGCTCCCCCATACGAACGCGGGAATTCTGACGAAGGAGGAGATGGCTCGGCTACGGCCCTACAACGCTTCGATGGGGCTGATGCTCGAGACGACGAGCCAGAGATTGCGCGCCAAGGGCGGCCCCCATTTTCATGCGCCGGACAAGGAACCCGCGACCCGCATCAAGATGCACGTCGAGGCGGGCGAACTGAAGATCCCCTTTACGAGTGGGATGCTGCTCGGAATCGGTGAGAACGATGAGGAGCGCGTCGACACGCTCTGGACCATCGCCGACCTGGCGCGGCGCTATGGGCACATCCAGGAAGCGATCATCCAGCCCTTCCACCCCAAACCCGGGACGAAGATGCGCGCGGTTTCGCCCCTCGACGACGCTCACGTGATCGGTTGGGTCGCGCTCTCACGCTTGATCCTGCCGCGCGAGGTCCACGTCCAGGCTCCGCCCAATCTGGGGCAGGGAATGCTTGCGCGTCTGCTCGACGCCGGGGTCGACGATTGGGGCGGCGTCTCGCCGGTGACCGTCGACTTCATCAACCCCGAGGCGCCCTGGCCCGCGCTGCGAAAGCTTCGTGAGGACACGGAAGCCGCGGGCTTCACGCTCTTCGAGCGAGGACCGGTCTATCCGGATTGGATCCTCGAACGTGCCGATTTCTTTGACCCGCAGGTGCGGGCACTGCTGCCTAGATACGCCAACGACGAGGGCTATGCGCAGCGAAATAACCAGTCCGAGGAGGCCGCCTGACATGTTCGATCAACTCACCTCTGCCGTATCCCCCGACGTCCGCAGCCTCCTCGAGGATGCGCTCGAAGGCAAGGAACTCACCCCTGCAAGTGCAGAACGGCTGCTTGGGGCTCACGGGATGGATTTTCATGCCCTGATCGCTGCTGCGGATCTGGCGCGGCAGCGCGACTGCGGAGACGACGTCAGTTACGTCGTCTGTCGCAATATCAATTTTACGAATGTCTGTTATGTCGGATGTTCGTTCTGCGGCTTCGCGCGTCACAGGGACGATAAGGAGGAGGCCTTCGATCGGAGTCACGACGAAATCCTTGCCAAGTGCCAGGATGCGGTGAAACGAGGAGCGACCGAAGTCTGTATTCAGGGGGGGATCCATCCGAACAAGAACCACCAGCACTATCGAGACATCTTGACGGCCGTGAAGAGTGTCTACCCCAACCTCCACATCCACGCGTATTCCCCGGAAGAAATGGACTTCGCTCACAAGAAGAGTGGGATGGAGCTTTCGTCCTATCTGCGATGGCTCGTGGACGCAGGTCTCGGGACGATGCCGGGGACCGCGGCGGAGATTCTCGACGACGAAATCCGGGATATTCTTTCGCCGAACAAGCTGAAGACGGACCGATGGGTGGAGATCATCAAGGCGGCGCATGGAATCGGTCTGCGCTCGACCTCGACGCTCATGTACGGCCATATCGAGGAACCCCGTCACATCGCTGGGCATCTCGATCTCCTACGCGAGATCCAGAAGGAGACAGGGGGATTCACCGAGTTCGTTCCCCTCGGCTTCATCCACGAACGGAATCTGCTCTACAACCTGCTGGGTGCTCGCCCCGGGCCCTCGATGGAGGAGGACCTGCGAATGATCGCCGTGTCCAGGCTCTTCCTGCGACCGCATATCACCAATATCCAGGTCTCCTGGGTCAAGATGGGCCACAAGCTCGGTCAGATGGCGCTGTGCGCGGGGGCGAATGATTTCGGTGGCACGTTGATGGAAGAGTCGATCAGCCGCGAGTCCGGCGCTGACCACGGCGAGAACACGCCGCCCGAAGAATTCCGCCGGCTGATCCGAGAGATCGGTCGAATCCCCGTCGAGCGCACGACCCTATACGACACGGTTCGGCGCTTCGAGGATCCGGCCCTCGATCCGCCCTCGAAAGAGCCCGCTCAGGTGGTCGACCTCTCCGGCCCCGCGCGCTGGCGCAAGCCGCTCGAGAACGCGAATCCGGCTGCGGCGGCCGGAGCGCCCGCGGCCTGAGAGCGTTTCCTCGCTACTCGCCGTCCGACGGGTTCGGATCGATAGTCGATGCGACATCCGCGGTGAGACGACGGTCGATTCGTTCGGAGAGCGCTTCGACCTGATACCGAAGCGGCGCGTTCTCGAGAATCTGCCGTTCGATGCGCATGATCGCGTTGCGGACCGACGGATGATCGCGACCGAGACCGCGGCCGATCTCAGTGAGCGAGGCCTCGGTATGGCGGTGGGCCAGGTACATCGCAAGCTGGCGTGGCACGAGGATATCTCGGCGCCTCGATCGCGATGCGAGGACTTCGGGGCGCGTTCCAAAGAAGGCGGCCACGATTCGGACGACCTCTCCGACGTCGAGCTTGGGTGGGGCCAACGCCGACTGCGCGCCCGATTTCAGGTCGATCGCCTCTCGAGTCAGTGTCATGTCGATCGGTCGACCGAGCAGCGACGCGGTGGTGACGACCTGGATCAGCACACCTTCGACATCGCGCACGCTGCCTCCGGTCGAGTCGACCAGGAGATCGAGGCAATCCGAAGGGAGATGAATACCCCCAGCGGCGGCCTTGGCTCGCAGGATATGGCTTCGTACGACTGCGTCCGGACGGTCGAGTTCGGCGACGAAGCCCCGCGCGACGAGGGCTCGCAGACGCTCGTCGAGGCCCGTCAGGTCGCGTGGCGCCCGATCGCCCGTCATGAGCACCCGACCGCCGGAGTCGAGGACGTGTTCGATCGTGTGATAGAGCTCGAGCTGGGTTTTTGTTCGCCCGACCAGGAAATGGATGTCCTCGACGACGAAGAGGTCGATCGTCCCGCGATAGCGCCGGGTCCAGGCGTCATTGCGCCCGTTCCGCATCGCGGAGACGAAATCACTCGTGAATTGCTCGGCGGAGGTGTAGATCACGCGCGTCGGACCACGAGGGTCACGCGGGGCGGCGCCTCGCGTTGCCGAGCAGAACGCAGCTCCCGGCGCTGGGGATCCGATGGCCTGCAGGCGTGCCTCGTCCGCCGTGGCCCGGGCTAGATGAGTCTTGCCCATTCCCGTATCGCCGCCGAGGTAGAGCAGGTTGAGGCTTCGCTGGCGTCGTCGTGCGAGGGCGACGGCAGCCTCACGAGCCAGGGCGTTGCAGGGACCGACGATGAAGGTGTCGAAACCGAAGGGCAGATCCTTGCGCACCGCGTCGCCATCGAGTCCGAAATCGATCTTCGGATGCGCTCGGGGCTCCTGAAGCACCGGGCGAAGGCCCGACTCGACATGAGTGGCGCGGCTCGGGTTGCGATTCGCGCCGCTACGGACGGGAGGTGCCAAGTGCCCCGCCGAGATTTTCGACTCGTAGCGGTTGCCGTCGGCCGTCTTTCGCGCGGATTTGGAGGGCCGCTTGGAGGGCCGCTTGGAGGGCCGCTTGGAGGGCCGCTTGGAGGGGAGAGGCGTGAGCGGGCGCAGACCGCCCGGACCGGAGACGACGGGGGCGAATGGAGTGACGCCGGGGCCGTTCACGGCGATTGCCATGGATCCGGTGTCGACCGTTCGCATGGGGGCTCGTGCGGTGCGGACCGCTCCCGGGCCGACCGACGCGTCGACAGCCTGGCCCGCCACTTCGGCAAATTCCGATTGTGTCATGACTGCGATCGCGGTGGGGCCGGTCTTGCCCGCCGCTTCGCAGGCGGGTCGCCAACACCGCTCGATCGCATCGAGATGATGTCGGACAACGCGATCGCGATGAAACGAGGTTGGGCACCCCAGGATCAGGCGGTCGTCGGAGATCTTCACCGTGAGCGGTGTGATCCACGCGTCGAAAGCAAATTCAGGGATCTCATTCTGAAGCCGACGCAACGCGTCACTCCAGACCTTGGGCGAATAGGTCATCCAGAGAAGCCAACCAACAACAAGGGTCTGTTAACGAAGAGCGCGGCTTCCTAGGACGAAAGCCGAACGTGGGGAGAAGAGTGCGAAGTGCGCGAAAAGGGTCGGGACGACATCGCGAGCAATCCGTGAACGCCTGGAGTGTTTACCCCAGCCCATTCGGACGACCTGAAAAGTCTGTCGGCGGGCGGGGCTTACTGGCCTCAGAAACTGGGATCTCGAGCGGATCTGGGGGGATCTCAAGAGGTTCACGGGGGTCTCGCTAGATTCGTATCTGATTCTCTTCGAGCAAAGCGAGTTAACCACTTGTCCTGAGCATTGGCAATGAAGCGTGGGTCGGATCGGCGAGGGCGGGTGACACAATTTGGAAACGGCCGCGAGGGGGCGGAAAACGGCATATTAACGGTGTTTGCAAGTCGATTTTCAATGTGATTCGAGGGCCTTCGGCGCACATTCATAACCGAATTCAACTCTTCTCGAGCCGACAATGAACCGCCGTTTATGAATTGGTCATCTCAATAATTCGGACTTTTTCCCTGTATTACGACAAATTACTCGATTTAACGGGGCGTCAGAAATACATTACGTCAATTCGGGAGTTCGGCCGTCCGGGATTCACCTGAGCCGAGTGCGGCGAGCCGAAAGCGCAACAAATCCCCCATTGTTTCGCAGCGTCCCAGGATCGACTCCGCTTCGAGCAGTTGTTGTCGTTCGATCGGACTGAATGAGATGGATTGAGTCAGTGCATTGACGAGGCGCGCTGACTCGAGTCGCTCGAACGTTTCGGTCACCCTCCTCGGATCATCGGCCGCGCCAATGTGGCGGGCGAGTCGCTCGAGCAAGGAGAGCAGTTCTCTTCGACTCCGTTGCATCGCATCGATTTCTTCCGCGGTCTCTGGCGCGCGATCCGCAATCAGCTCGACGCGCGCCGATCGATATAAGCGCTCGCTCGTGGGCGCGTTTTCCTCGAGGATTCGGAAGCGACTTTCGCCGAGCAACATGATCTGGAAGGTGCCGTCCGGTCGTTCCTGTGAGTGGGCAATGCGACCGAGACAGCCGACCTCGAAAACCGGCGGATCTCCTGCGATCGCAGCGACGCTGTCCGGGCGGACTGCGACCATACCGATCTGGTGGTCGCTGGCGAGTGCATCCCGAGTCATCTGCCGATAGCGCGGTTCGAAGATGTAGAGAGGCACCGAGACCTCCGGCAGGAGGACGACGTCGGAGAGCGGAAAGAGCGCGAGAGATTCGATTCGTCTCATCACTGCGAAGCTTAGCCGCCCAGTCGCGCGACGGCGTTGACGGGAAGTCCGGAGGTCACGAAACTCCCGCTCGAGGGGAAGGGATGGACGGTCGGGCGAAGAAGGAGCTGATGGCGCGGCTCGAGCGGGATGCGCAGCGGATCTGTGCACGCTTCCGCCTGAAGTACCTCGTCCTCGAGCCCGAGAGGGCGAATGTAAAACGACGCTACGGCGTCTGTTTTTCCGATGGTACGATTCGTATCCGGCTCGTCCACGTGACGACGAAGAAGCCGCTCAAGTATTCGAGCCTCGTCAACACGCTGTGTCACGAGCTCGCTCATCTGCGGTATTTCAATCACGGTCCGCGCTTTCAGGCCTTCTATGGTCAGATTCTCGAGTGGGCGCGCCGCGAGTCGATCTACACCCCGGGCCCAGATCGAACCGCGAAGGGACCCGTCGTGCAGGGCACTCGCACTCGAGACGCTGCACCCCGCCGCACAGTGGGCCCCGTACTTCTGAAGCCACCCGAGTCGGCACAGAGACCGAAACCGAATCCGACCGGGCAGCTCGAACTCTTCGGTTGAAGGGGTCCCCAGGGCGCGGGCGTGACGAAGGCAGGCCCGTTCTCACCGAGTCCGGAGAGGTGTGGGCGAGGTGTGGACAGACACGGGCCCGACGCACTCGTTCGCTACCCGACGGCGCCGGCGTGGATGCGGACGAGTGCAGATGGCGAGGAAGAGGTCGTGGTTCTCGGATCAGCGGGAGGCGGGCGGAAAACCGACTCCAGTTAGCCGGCGTTCGACGCCGCGCGGAGTTCGTCGACCTCTTCGAGGGTATCCGGGCCCGCGACGATCTTGCAATCGATCTCGTCGATGGCGATCGACTTGTCGAGGATCTGACTGATCAGGCTGGCGACGCTCAGCTCGTCGTATTCAGCGAGGCCGTCCTCGAGGTCACTCTCCGCGATATTGAATTCGAGAGTGAGCTTGATCTTGATTTCGTCCATCGTTCTCTTTCCTTGGCCTTATCTCTGGCCGCTAGTGCTGGTCGCCGCCCGTCCGACTGCTGATCGAGTGATCGTGGTTCGAAAATTTTCGGCGACGCCCTCTTGATCCTCTTCGCAGGATTTCTCTTCCGCAGGATCCAGTCGGTCAATTCTGAGCCGCTCGAGGACGTCCACGACCCCGAGTAAGGGATGGACACGATCATGCTGCGATCGTTCCGTTGTCGTTCCGATTCAGTTTTCCGGCCCGGATTCGGGCCGAACCCAAGTCAAGACGTCCTCGCTGGCTTCCGTCGCTTCAGCAAGAAGCACGGATTTAGACGCAAGTCCCTGAAATTGCAGCGGAATATGTGACTGGGCGCGAAGGATACACCAACGCGCGGAGCGAGGCTATGGATTTTTGTCGCAAATTCGGGGGCTTACGGTCGCGACCGCACCCGCCTGGAGGCTCACTCCGAGGCGACCAGATCGCGGGTATCGAGCCTCGCATAGAGCCCCACGAGGACGAGAGAGGCCAGATGGATGGCCAGGAATAGGCCGAGCGAGAGGCCGTGCAGAGTTTGGAAGGCCTGCTGTGATTCGACCGTGCTGGAGGCGCCGAGTGTACTCGGGCGGACGGCCGCCACTTCCGGGGAGAGCCACAGTTCGCTGGCGGCACACATGACCGCGAGGAGTACGGGCAACCCCACGACCAGCCCTCGGCGACCCAACGCGGCGGCGGCGGCAGCGGCGACCAGGGCCGCCCCGGCCCCTCCGATATGGAGGATTGCGAGGAGCGATCCCGCCAGGTCCCCGGCGACGTCGCCGGGGAGCACTTGGAACGCGATGCGGGAGACGACGAAGGCGAAAAAGGCCCAGGATCCGACCCAGATCCCCATCGCCAGCCAGAGGGAAGTTCGAAGAACGGTCTGTGAAATCATTAGGCGCCTACTGCTCGCGCACGTCGTGAGTGCGAGAGGGACAAACGGGGGTCAGGAAATCCTAGGACGCAGGAACACCGTCCAGTGGCTCGAGGGTGATGGGGTCGAGCCGTTCAGATTGCAGATGCTGTGCGGTCGAGTCATCGACGACGTCGCTGTGACAGGCCGCCTTGCGTCCCTCGTTCGCCATGCCGCCTCTCGTCTTCGAGGCGAGCCGATGGATCTCCTCCGCCGAGAGTACGCCGCGCTGGGCGAGAATCTCTTTCTGGCTTTCATTGAGCGCGTCGGAGATCTTCGGTTTGTCCCACTGGTAGTCCGCGTCCTTGCCGGAAACGAAGAGCGTGATCTCCTTGCTGATGCGGACCGAACACCAATCATGTCCGCACATGGCACAGAAATCCGTGTCGACGTCGAGATCTTCGTCGTGGTAGGCGCGGGCGAGATCGGGGTCGAAGGAGAGCTCGAAATGCTTCTCCCAGTTGAGAGCGGCACGCGCCTTCGTCAATTCGTCGTCGCGGTCTCGGGCGGAGGGAATGCCGAGCGCCACGTCCGCCGAGTGAGCCGCGATTTTGTACGCGACACAGCCCTGTTTGACGTCGTCCTTCTTGGGAAGCCCGAGATGTTCCTTGGGCGTTACGTAACAGAGCATCGACGCACCGTGGTAGGCCGCAGCCGTGGCGCCGATTGCGCTCGTGATGTGGTCATAGCCAGGGAAGATGTCGGTCACGAGGGGTCCCAGCACGTAGAATGGGGCGCCATGGCAGAGCCGTCGCTGGAGCTTCATGTTGAATTCGATCTGATCGAAGGGGACGTGCCCCGGCCCCTCGATCATGACTTGGCAGCCATGTCGCCAAGCCCGTTCGGTCAACTCGCCGAGCGCCTGTAGTTCCCCGAGCTGCGCGAGGTCGGTCGCATCGGAGAGGCCTCCCGGGCGAAGTCCGTCACCGATCGAGAACGTCACATCATATTTGCGAACCAGTTCGCAAATATCGTCCCAGATCTGCGCCATCAGATTTTCCTGCTCGTGATGGATCATCCACTTCGCGAGTAGGCTCCCGCCGCGACTCACGATTCCGATCAATCGCTTCGCGACGTAGGGAAGGTGTTCGCGCCGCACGCCGGCGTGAATCGTGAAATAGTCGACCCCCTGTTTGGCCTGGTGTTCGAGGGCTTCGAGCACGGTCTCACGATCGAGATCCTCGATCTTCTTGTCGAGGATCATCGAGTAGATCGGCACGGTCCCGATCGGGACGGTCGACGCACCGATGATCGCCAGGCGCGTGGCATCGACATCTCCGCCGGTCGAGAGATCCATGACGGTGTCTGCGTTCCAGCGCTCTGCCCAGCGAAGCTTTTCGACCTCCTCGTCCGTGCCACTCGAGATCGGCGAGGCGCCCATATTCGCGTTCACCTTCGTGAGCGAGGCGCGACCGATCGCCATCGGATCCAGGTCGTTCTGGAGGTGGATCCGGTTCGCGGGGATCACCATCCGCCCGGCGGCGATTTCATCTCGAACCTCTTCGGGGCAGAGGTGGGGTTCGCGTTCCGCGACCCGGCGCATTGCGGGCGTGATGGTTCCGACCCGTGCGTGTTCGAGCTGTGTGATCGGTTCGAAGCCTTCCGGGGGGGCGAAGGAATAGGCGTTGGACGGAGCCCGCTCCGGATGCATGGACTCCGCGACCCGCGCGCCGTCCGGAAGCGTTCGCCAGTCGGGGGGCATGAAATCCCAGGCTGTCTTGTCCGAGGGCTGCGGCATTCCGGGCGTATCGGGGGAAGAGAACGTGCGGACACCGCCGACGTTCGGTGGGTTGGCGAAGCTGCCGGGGGTCGTACCCTGGAAAGCCGTAGAGGGATTGTTGCCGAGCGCCGGCAGGGAGAATTTCGAGGCCAGCTCGGCGACGGATTCGAGGTCTTCGAGGCGAACGGAATCGGAATGAGTGGGATCGATCGACATGAAGTGGGCCTTCCCTATGCGCGCCTCCTCGCGCGACGTGGATTGCACGGGCGGGAGTCGAGTTCAGGTTCGAAGGGTCTGCTCTCAGGTCCGGCTCCCCATCGATTCCGAGGATGAGCCGCAACCACCCCCAGGCAATTTGCGAACGGCAGTGCAGGAAGCGAGCGTATCACGCCCGCCCCCCGGCTCCACCGGCCTCGGACTCAAATATGGAATCGATTTCTACGGGGCGGTGGAGGAGGCCGGGTCGATCTCGGTGCCGAAGGCGGCAGCGTCGGGTTCGCCCGGGCCGGGACTCGCTGGGACAGCGAGGGCGCCCCCGCCCCGGCTCCATTCGATCGGTTGTGTGTCCCAGTCGATCATCCGGACGAGACCGCCGTCGCGGTCGAAGATTCGCTGTTCGCCGATGAATAGATCTCCCTCGATGCGGGCTTCGCTCTTCAGTCCCCCACCGGCGGCGGCAGGGAAGAAGCTGCGGGACAATCCGTCCTCGCGTCCGGACTGGAAGCGAGCTTGGCTCTCGAGTTCTCCGCCTGGAAAGAAGGTCTCGACGAGGCCATCCAACCTTCCCTCGTTCATGGCCGCTCGCAGCCAGGGAGTCCCGTTTTCGTGGAGGATCTCGAAGCTGTCCGTCCAACGGCCATCCGCCAGGGTTCCTCTCAGAAAGGGTCCCCCCGACTCGTAGAACGTGAGTACGGGCCCTTCGATGCGCGATTCGACATAGCTCGCTCGGAGTCTGATCGACCCGCTCGAATAGGTCTCCCAATAGGGCCCGGAGCGAGTCGTCGCCCCCCACTCGTCGTAGCGCTCGCACCAATGGGCGAGGACGCCGACCGATGCGGCTTTCGTGAAGACAGCGCGTTCGGGTTCGCCCGAGGATCGCGTCAGGCCAGAGGGGCAAGCGGGCGCCTTCGCTGCGACCTCGTCGGCGCCCGAGAGCGCGGGGAGCACGAGCACCCACAGCGCCAGCCCAAGCGGAAATAGGCCGCTTGCCAGCGACCGCCCGCCTCGGCTGGGTTGGATTTCGGTAGGACGAGCGACTGGATCGACGAGAGCGAATTCCACGACGCTCCCAACGGCTGATCGCAGTGCTGTCTTGATGGTTCGTGCAGGCGGTCGCGCTACTGTGCCCGAAATGTTGGCCCCCTCCGAAAGCTCGACCGATCTCGCCGCTCTGCCCATCGCGTGTATGGACCGGGTCTCGACCCGTGGGCTGCTCGGGTTGCGTGGTGAGTTAGCCGCGATCCTGATCTTCGCGCTGCTCTGTGCGGGATGTGATCGAAATATCGAGCCCTACAAGCCCGGTGAAGAGGCGCGGCCGCCGGATCTCGCCCGGATCTTTCCCGCGCCGCCCGGCGGGGCTGGATCCGCGGACCCGGCGGGTCGGACTTCTGGACCGCCGGATCGGTCTGCGCTCCCTCCGAGCCGTGCCGAGGGGTCGAAGACCGATGCCGCGGACAATATCTCGGATAATGCGGTCGCACCGATCGCAGGCGTGGTCGACCTGGCCCCGGAACTCGCTTTGGCACGGCCCGATGGCGGCGTGCTCTTCGTGATCGCGCGTCCGCAGGGCGTCCGCGGTGGGCCGCCGCTCGCGGTGTTGCGGATTCCGAGTCCCGATTTTCCGCTGGAGTTCACGATCGGGCCGGAAAACGTGATGATCCCGAGCATGCGGTTCGCGGGCGCGATCTCGCTCTCGGCCCGGCTCGATGAAGACGGAAATGCGATGACCCGCGGCGCCGGGGATATTTCGAGTCCTGTCGAGGAATCGCTCAGCCCAGGCGCTACCGGAGTCAGGATCCTGCTTTCGGAACGGGGTTAGGCAGCCCGCACGCTTCGTGCCGATCCTATTGATCTTGGCCCAGCGTATTTCGGTGGATCGAGGAGATCAGAATCCCGTCGTCTCCGGCGGTGGCTGTGCACTCAGCGAGTCGAGCATGTCGAGTGCCGCCTTCGTGCCGGCGACGATCACCGCGTCGCCTTCGACCAATACATCGTCACCGTGCGGCACCCGGAGATGCGAGCCACCCTCGGGCTTCTTCGATCGAACGAGCAGAACCTGCACTCCCACGCGCTCGCGGAGCGTGAGTTGACGCAATGACCTTCCCGTGACATGGGGTGGGGCCATCATTTCGCGAAGCTGATATCCGTCGCCGAGGTCCACCGTCTGGCCACTGCCCGCCGCAGTGATGCTGGTCTGGATTCCTCCGGCGAGATCGCGGCGTAGCTGTTCGCGATTGCTCGCTTCGATCACATCTTTCTCGCGTACGGTTCCGACCAGCCGTGTGCTGTCATCCGCATCCACGACCGCGATTTCATCGAAATGACTCGCACTGAGGATCTTCATGACGACCGAGAGGTCGACGTCATCGGTTACGGTCGGATGGCTCGAATCGACGAGGTCGCCCGCGACGACGATGTGCTGAAGCGTGTCCTGTTCATAGATCAGACGGCGCAGCTCGAGCAGGGAGATCGCACCTAGATGCGCGCCGGATGGGCTCGAGACGTAGAACTGGCTGTGGGAGCTCTGGACGACTAGATCGAGGACGGTCTTGAAGTCGGCTGAGGCGGGAACGACGACCGGGTTCAGGCCGATCACGTCGCGAACGAAGAGGTCCTTGAGGACGTTGGGATTCTTGGCTTCGAAGATATCGATGCCCTGTCGCCGCAACTTCGTGGTGTAGATCGAGTCACGATTGGAGAGCTGGGAGACCAGGGTGCTAATCACGCAGGCGGTCATCAGCGCCGGAATGATGTCGATCGTCTGGGTCAGCTCGAAGATGATGATGATCGCCGAGACTGGCGCATGGGTCGTCGCCGCTACCACGGCACCCATCGTGACCAGCGCGTAGGCACCGGAGCTGGCCGTTGCGCCTGGGAAATACTGTTCGACGAGGGTGCCGACGACGCCTCCAGCCATGGCCCCGAGGAAGAGCGAGGGAGCGAATATGCCACCGGATCCCCCGGATCCGATCGTGATCGAGGTCGCGAGAATCTTGGCGACGACGAGCACGCCCATCAGACCCGCCGTGAGCGTTCCCGCCAACGCGCCGGAGATCGTCGTGTACCCGACGCCGTAGACGTTGGGCAACCAGATGGCCATGGTACCAACGATTGCGCCGCCAAGCGCTGCCCGTGACCACTCGGGCATGGGCACCTTTTCGAAGAATTCTTCGGAGAACGAAAGCGTTCGAATGAACGCGACCGCGACGAGTCCGGCGATCACGCCGGCCACCATATAGGGGACGAGTTCGAAGGGGCTGACGATCTCGTAGTCGGGCACGATGAACGCCGGGTGGTTGCCGATCGCATAACGCGTGACCACGGAGGCGACGACCGAGCTGATCACGATCGGTGTGAATTGGGTGACGGCGAAATCGCCGACGATAATCTCGGCTGCGAAGATGGCACCTGCAATCGGCGCGTTGAAAGTGGCGGAGATGCCCGCGGCGGCGCCGCATCCGACGAGAGTCCGTACGCCCGCCGCATTCAACATCAGCCGCTGTCCGATCGCCGAACCGAAGGCCGAACCGATCTGGACGATCGGACCCTCGCGGCCCACCGAACCGCCTGTGCCGATGGAGAGTGCCGAGGCGAGGGCCTTGACCCCGACGATGCGCGCTCGGATGACTCCACCGCGGACCGCTACCGCCTTCATGACCTCGGGGATACCGTGGCCACGGGCTTCTCGCGCGAAGAAATAGATGAGCGGTCCGACGATCATGCCGCCCGCTGCAGGGATCGCGATCTTCCAATACCAGGCCAGTGTCCGGGCGGCTTCGAGTGGGTCATGCGTTTCTGCTGCGATGCCCTCTTCGAAGACCGAGAGAACGCCTTCGGTGCCTTCGAAGGCGAAGCCCTGGACCAGGCGGATGAGCAACCGGAAGAGGACGGCGCCGAGTGCCCCCGCCAGACCGACGAAAATCGCGGCTCCCACCATGAAGAGGTGGCCACCGCGTTCGAGGAGTTGACTTCTTTCTGCTGTGGAGGTGCTCAAGGAGGGTCTTTCGAGAGACAGTCGGGGTGTCGTCGACGCGGAGGTCAAGCGCAAAGGCGGGGCCAGATTAGCACCGGTCTGGGGTAGCGGTGGGGCCGCGTGGTAGGCTGGCTCGATGGAAAGATCCAGTCCTCCCCCTTGGCGTGTCCTCGACGAGGAACATCTGCAGCATTGCAAGGTCTTCGACGTTCATCGCGCGACCATGGAGTCGCCACGGACGGGCGAGCCCCATCCCTTCTACCGAATCGAGTCGCCCGCCTGGGTGAATGTCGTCGCGCTCACCGGAGAAGACGAGCTCGTCATGATTCGACAATTTCGACATGGCTCGAGGGTCGTGACACTGGAGATTCCAGGCGGGTTGGTCGACCCCGGCGAATCTCCTGCCGCCGCGGCCGAGCGGGAGCTCTTCGAAGAGACGGGCTATCGAGCCGGCCGACTCGAGAGTCTCGGCTCGATCAATCCAAATCCGGCCCTCTTCGCGAATCGATGTCACATGCAGGTCGCGCTCGATTGCGAGGTGGCCGGCGAGATTCAGAACAGCGCGACCGAGGAAACCACCGTCGAGCTTCTACCCCTCGCGGAGTTGCCCGGTCTGCTGCGCAGCGGGGGGGTCGATCACGCGCTGGTGGTCGCTGCCCTCTACCATTTCGATCTTTGGCGGAGGCAGGATAGCTAGCCGTCGTCATCCCTGGTCGCGCACGCGTCCATCCGTTCGACCACGATGTCGACCAGGCGAGGGTCCTCTCCAAGAGGATCACTGATCTCGATTTCGACGTCCGGGTGGCGTCGACGTGCGGCGTCGACGAGCTTGGGGATCGATTCGCCAACGTGAAAGCCGCCGACGAGAAAGTGGAGCTGAATGAAGATTTCGCGCGCCCCCGACGCCGCGAGATCATCGACCGCTCGGTCGAAGTCAGGCTCGGCGAGTTCCATGTGGGCGTGGCGCACGAGCCAATCCGGGCGTGCCCTTGCGATCGTGTCGGCGAAGTCGGCGAGTCGGGCGTTCGCGGCGTCGCTTCGCGTGCCGTGATCGACGATCAGCAATCCGCGGCGCGTTGCCGCCGGTGTGGGCGCTTCCGGCATCTACCAGTAGCTCGCGCGAATGGTGACATCACCGCTCGGGTGCACACGGCACGCCAGTCGCAACTCGGAATCGATCCGGTTGCGCTCCTTGATCCGCGTCTCACGTTCGGTTTCGGGTTCGAGGCTTTCTTCGCCATCCAGGATTTCGACGCCGCAACGCGCACAGGCGCCGTTTTCGCCGCACGCGCTCGCGATCGGGAGGCCGGCGAGACGCGTGGCTTCGAGCAGTGACCGTTCGCCTGCTTCGATCTCGATCATCCGCTCCGAGGGGAGAAAGCGTACCTGACATCGCATGGGGGGAGTCTAGTCGACGCGAGCTCGCATGTGAGCGGGGCGTCACCGGTCCATGCATCCGTCGCCGTGGCTGTCTCCGCGGTCTCACCCCCGGGCGGAACCGACTGGAGACCGCTCCTCGGTCGGATTCCGGCACCCGTTCGCTGGGTTAGGATATGGATCATGTCCACCGCGGCACTTCTCGTGATCGGCAATGAGATTCTCTCGGGCAAGGTTCGCGATATTAATTCGCCCTTCCTCGCGATCGAGCTTCGCAAGCTCGGTGTCGACCTCGAACGGATCTTGACGATATCGGACGAGATCGATCTGATCGCCAACGAGACGCGCGCGATGTCCGAGGTGTATGACTTCGTCTTCACATCGGGCGGAATCGGCCCGACCCATGATGATCTGACGATGGATGGGATCGCCCGGGCCTTCGGTCGAGAAATCGAACTCAACCGATCGATGGTCGATCGCATGGAGCGCTATTCGGACAAGCCTCTCAATGATGCGATGAAGAAGATGGCGATGATTCCCGTCGGCGCCGAAGTCCTCGACGTTGGCGGGCTCTGGTTTCCCGTCGTGGTCGTCGAGAACGTGTATATATTCCCCGGTATCCCCGAACTATTCGAGAAGAAGTTCCATTCGATTCGCGATCGATTCTCCGGAGTGCCTTTCATTCTCCGCAAGCTCTATGTCCGGGAGAGCGAGAGCGATATTGCCGACATCCTGAATGCGCTCTTGCGGGAGTTTCCGGAACTCATGCTTGGCTCCTATCCAAGGATCAACGAAGAACACTATCGGGTGATGTTGACGTTGGAGTCCCGTGACGAGGGATACGTCGATCGCGCGACCGAGACACTGATCAAGAACCTGCCAGCGGACGCCATATTCAAGGTCGATTAGAAGGGGGCGATGGACGAGACGACCTGGATGCGCGTGCTCGCGTTTGGGCACCCCGTGTGGATGGTGGCAAGTCTTGGTTTCGCCGTCGTAACCGCTCGCCTCGGTCTCGAAATTCGGCGCCGTCGTGCCCATGGCAAGGTCGTGGGAGCGTCGCTCCGCGCACGTCATCTGCGATTCGGCAAGCGCACGATCGGAATGATCTCGATCGGCTTCATCGCTGGACCGCTCTCGATGCACTTTCTCAGGGAGCGCGAATGGTTCGACAGCTTCCACAGCATCCTCGGGATCATCGTTTTCGGCCTCTTCGCGTGGACGGGTTGGAGCGGTCGGGCGCTTGCGCGAGGGGACCGCGAGGCGCGTGATATCCATCGGATCGCGGTCGCGAGTGCGCTCGGTGTAGCCATGCTGTCCGCTATCGCAGGATTCATACTCCTGCCCTGATCGCGTGGGGACCGGGCGTCGGTTCAATCGATGTCCGAGGCCAAGCGTCGCAGCCGGTCGTCCCCCATCGCGGCATGGCGTGGGTTGTCTGCCAAGCCCGTGTCGAGCAGGACTGTGCCGAATAGAATGGCCCAACCGCGAGCACGTCGAAGCGTTGATTCATCTACCGCATAACAGCGAAGGACCTCGCGACGAGCCGCGGGCTGCTCGAAGAGGCTCCAGATTCCAGCGAGATCCGTGGCCGTATCGCCGGAGGTGATGTCGCCCCAGTCGATGATGCTGCTCAGTCGTCCGCGATCGACGAGGATGTTGCGGGAGTGGAGGTCGCCATGGATCCAGATCGATTCCGTGGTTTCCGGGACGGAGAGTGCATCGCTCCAGAGTGCGTCGATCGAGGGCGTGATCCGATCGGTACGATCGCGCAGACGTGCGAGCCGCTCCTCGATGTCGGCAGCGCGACACGAGAGTGGCACCCCACGAAATTCGTTGATCGGGGCATCCTCGGGTGCCGGCTGGTGAAGCGCATGCAGGAAGGGGGCAAATGGTTTCGCTTCGTCCGGGTAGGGCGGCGCCAGATCCGCCGCCTCGTCGGGAATCCAGGGCAGAACACTCCAGGACCAGGGATACCCGAGCGCCGGTCGACCGATCCGCACAGGAGTCGGAGTTGAAAGCGGGAGGCGATCCGCGAGCGGACCGGCGCAGCGCTGCTCGTTCAAGATGAGCTGCGCCGAGGTCGCCCGCCGAGGCAGGCGAATCGTTAGCGCCCCCCCCAGCCGGAACATCGAGTTGTCCCAGCCATTGCCGAGGGGGCGAATATCGAGTTCGCTGAGATCCGGATGTTGATCATTCAAGAGGTTGCGCACGAGCGTTTCGTCGATCTCGAATTCAGCAACGGGCGTATGCTCGGACATTGATGGAGGCCTCGCGTCCCTGCGCTTCGCGAGCAATGTGCGGAAGAGACCGTGTCCTCGCCAATCTGCTAGGTTCCGAATCGGGACCGGGTGGCCGTGGGAGATCCGAATTGAACCCTGCCCAACGCTTTCTCGCGTATTCTGCGGCATTCGAAGAGACCTACGTCGACGACGATTGGTCGCGCCTAGAAGAGTTCTTTACCGAGGAGGCGGTCTACGCCGTGTCTCTCGGACCTCCTCTTGGCGGCCGCTGGACCGGCCGTCGCGCCGGTCTCGATCACCTGCGCGAGAGCGTCGACCAACTCGATCGCCGCTTCGATGAGCGCAAGATCGAAGTCGTGGGAACACCGAGTGTGGGGGAGGATTACGTATCCTTCGACTGGCGGGGAACCTACAAGATGGCCGGCTGTGCGGATCTCGTCTTCGGAGGTTCGGAGCGAGCGACCTTCGATGTTGGAAGCGATCCGGGACGAATCCGATTGCTCGAAGACGAGATGGAAGAGGGATCCGATCCCGTGATTCGCGAATGGCTCGAGAAATTTGTCGGCTAGGGCCGAAAGAGCATGATCCAGTTGCGGAACGAAAACTCGCCGAATCCGACTCTCTCCTCGGAGACGACTTCGAATCCGAGCCGCGAGGAGAACGTGACGTTTTCGGGCCGCTGAGTCGCGAGGGCAGCGTTCCGTCCCGAAGGCACGACGATGTCGCTCAATTGTTCTCCGAGCAGCTGGGGTTCCCAGGCCTTTCCCGCGACAATCCTGATGAACGATCATGTTATTGAGGAGCCACACCTCTTCTCCGGGGTGGGCGCGATGCCGCTGGGCCTCGACTGCGTCGCTCGTTTCGATGAGGCGCCGGGTCGCTGCGAGACCCAGACGAAAAGGTGCGAACGCGAGGCCGTGTCGCAGCATCGTTCCGAAGCCGACGGAGGGCGTCCCCGGTGTGTGCCAGAAGGCCATCGCGTCTAGCCGATGGGTGTCGCCGGGCGACAGCAGGCAGAAGCTCTGGCCGACCTCCATCTGAATCGCAAGGTTTCGTCGGAAGAGCAGCCGAGCCCAGCGCGCCGCGATGTGGCGTCGGGCAGGATGTAGACGTGGGCCGGGTTGTCGAAGAATGCCTCGACGAGAGGGGCGCAGGCATTGTCGAGCGCGGATTCCGGGAGCGAGACGGCCGTCAATCGACGCCTAGTCTTTGCGCGGAATGGCGTCTTGCGCGCGCTGCCTGAGCCAGTGGTCGGCGAGGGTCAGGCAGACCATCGCCTCGACCATCGGGACGGCGCGGGGCAGTACGCAAGGATCATGTCGGCCGCTAGCCGAGAGGGTGACGGCGACGCCCTCGGAGGTGACGGTCTGCTGAGCGGCGCGGATCGTTGCCGTCGGCTTGAAGGCGATCCGCAGATTGATCGATTCGCCATTGCTGATTCCGCCCTGGATTCCGCCTGAGCGATTGGTCGTCGTGCGCGTGCGACCCTCGTCGTCGATCTCGAAGGGGTCATTGTGTTCGCTGCCGGTCAGCGCGGTTCCCGCGAAACCGGATCCGATTTCGAATCCCTTCGCGGCCGGGAGCGACATCGACGCCTTGGCGAGATCGGCTTCGAGTTTGTCGAACACGGGATCTCCAAGGCCAGCGGGAACGCCGCGAACGACACATTCGACCACGCCGCCGACGCTGTTGCCCTGGCGGCGCATCGCGTCGATCAACTCGTACATCTTCAGAGCCGCATCCGAATCCGGACAGCGAACATCGTTTGCCTCGATCTCCGCGAGGGTGACCGATTCGGGATCGACCTTGGAGTCGATGCCCTGGACGCGTCGGACCCAGGCCAGAACCTCGATGCCCGCGACTTCGCGCAGGAGCTTTCGGGCGATGGCGCCCGCTGCGACCCGGCCGATCGTCTCTCTCGCGCTCGCCCGCCCCCCGCCCTGCCAATTGCGAATTCCGTATTTGGCGTCCGTCGTAAAATCGGCGTGGGAGGGTCGATAGGTGTCGCGCATCTCCTCATAGGCACTGGGGCGAGCATCTTTATTTCTAACGAGAATCCCTATAGGGGTTCCCAGGGTCTGTCCTTCGAAGACACCCGAGAGAATTTCCGCTCGGTCCGCCTCCTGGCGTGGGGTCGTAAGCACGCTCTGTCCCGGTCGCCGTCGGTCGAGATCGCGCTGAATCTCGGCGACGTCGATCGATAGTCGGGGCGGGCAGCCCTCGAGAACGACACCGACTCCGCCGCCATGGGATTCACCGAAGGTCGAGATTCGGAATAGATTGCCGAAAACGCTGCCCATAATGGTCCGAAGATGCTCCAACGGAGTCGGGATTCGGGGTCTTCTGCGACCCGGCTCTTCCGGGACCGCCGTTTTGAAACGACCAGCCGATTGGGAGACCCGGAGAGTACCGCTTGTCGGCCAAACGCGCAGAACTGAGGGAAAACCCTAGCTCGGCATCGGGGATGGACCCCGATCACCCCGGTAAATCTGGTTTCAATGACGGTGTAATGCTGAGGCAGTACTAAAGCTCTGACTCGGCCCCGACGACATGCTTTCACAGGGGACGGTTCCCACGTTCGGAACGGGAAGGAGTCGGGTAATATGCCGACACACGCCATCGACAGGACCGGAACTTTGGCCCCGGAAGCGAGCCTGCAACTAGCAGCAGAGTATCTCGAGACTCAGCGGCTGGATAAGATGGATAGGCGGATCGCTGATCTGCTCCGGTCGTATGCGACCGCGGAACCTCTCGATCTCGACTTAACACTTGCCCCGACCCTCGAAGACCTGGGACTCAGTCTCGAGGCGGATCGAGTCCAACTATTTTTCGCGAACGGCGAATCGGGGCAGATCCCGACTTCGGATGGGAATACCTTCGAGCTGCGCGGTGCATGGAGACCGACTGGAGATCGTCTCGAAGAGACGGACTCGGTGACATCGATCGACCTCGATTGCCTGCCCGATCAGGGTCGTGGCCTACGCGCCGGCCGGGTGCAGCGCTCGACCGGCATGCCCACCCCTTTGCGCGAAAGTCTGCGCTCGACGAGCCCATCCGCTCCTGGCTGGTCGCCCGCCCGTGCGACTCTCTACCTGCCCTGCCTCTCGCCGTGCGGCTTGCTTGGTTTCTTTGCGGTCGAGGGCGGACTCACGACCTCACGTTGGGGCGCCACGATGCTCGACCGCGGAGCGCTCATCGGATCTCAGTTCGCGATGGTGCTCGATCGCTATCGACAGGCGTGCGAACTCGACGCGATGCGAGTACGCGATGGTCGGAATGAGCGGCTGGAAACCCTGGGGCGCGTCGCAGGCGGCGTTGCGCATGATTTCAACAACGTACTGACGGCGATCCTCGGCTATGCGGATTTGCTCGAAATCGAACTCGCCGACAATGGCCAGGGGCAGATCGAGCTCGGCGAGATTCGTGATGCCGCGATGCGTGCAGCGGAGGTCGTCGAACAGGTGCTCTCCTTCGGACGCACTCGGTCAGACGGAGTCCGCTCAGTCGACCTGGGCGATTGTTTGACGGGCCTGCGGAGCATGATCCTGCGCGTCCTGGGCGAGGGGATCGCGCTCGAACTCGATCTCGAATCGGTCTGCTCGGAAGAGGAGGCCTCCCAGGTCCGGATCGATCCGGGGCGTCTCGAACGCGTCCTGCTGAATCTCGCCTCGAACGCCCGGGCCGCGCTCGTAGACATCACAGAAGATCGACGCTTCTCCCTGTCGGTTCGGCGTGTGACCATCGATCTCGACAGGCGGGACACTTCGAGTCATGCGTTGGGGCCCGTCGCGGCGGTCAACGCGGGGGACCACATCCGCTTGACCGCGAGCGACAACGGATGCGGGATGGACTCTTCGCTGACTGCGAAAATCTTCGAGCCCTTCTTCACCACGAAGGAGACGAGCGGTGGTACCGGTTTCGGCCTCGCGACGACCGCCGAGATTCTACGCGAATCAAACGGCGGAATTCGGGTCGAAAGCGTCGTGGGTGAGGGCAGTGCCTTTCATCTCTACTTTCCGATCGCGGCATCGGCTACCCACAAGGGCGAGCCGGCGACCCGGCTGATTGCGGCCGCCGCCGCGCGCTGACTGGATTCTCGCACCTCGCGCGTGTAGCAACGATCTCGTCTCCTCGTTCATTTGCGCTCATCCTCCGACCGGAATCGGTTACGTTCCCGGGCCTGACGATGCCCGAGGAGACTTGATGCGCGAGTGGTTGTTCGATGTCTTCCGCGAACGTCCCTGGTGGATGAGCGCGACAATGATCTTTTGCGCGTTCATGGCCTTCATCTACGTGCCGTGGGACATCTTCATCAAGCCCGTCGAAAGGGACCAGGAGGTCTGGTTCGGGATCCTTTTCACCGGCATCTGGGCAAAGCTACTCGCTTTCCCGCATTGGTTCGTCTACTCCGCCGCGATCTACGGCTTTCGTCGTCGACGTCCCTGGATGGCGTTCTGGGTCCCGGCCTACACGGCCCAGGTGGCCTTCGGCATCTACCTCTGGACCGCAATAGAGACGGGCGGCTTCAGCGGGATCATCGTCGGCCTCTTCCCCGCGATCCCCTTCATGGGACTGACCTACGCCTTCTGGAACAATCGCGAGTACTTCGATCCGAAGCCGTTCTCGTTCACTGCCCGATTTGGAGAATGGGCGCTCGTGACGGGTGCCTCCTCTGGGATCGGAGCTTCGCTCGCTCGAGAGATCGCGGCCGACGGGACGAAAGTCATCTTGACCGCTCGTCGTGAGGATCGACTGTCCGCACTCGCGACCGAGATCGAGCGCGATTTCGAAGTCGAGACACGGATCGTCGTCGCTGATCTCGCCGAGCCGGAGGGGTCGAAACAGGTGCTCGAGGCGGTCGCGGACCTCGAGATCGGTCTGCTCGTGAATAACGCCGGCCGGGGCTACGCCGGCCGCTTCGACCTTCTCGACGGCGAGACACTGAGGCGACAGCTGGTCCTCAACTGTGAAACGCCCCTCGTGCTGACCCACGCTCTGGTTCAGGGAATGCGCGAGCGCGGTCGCGGGGGCATCCTGTTCACCGGATCCTTGGCGGGAAGACTCCCGCTGCCGCTCCACTCCGTGTATTCCGCCACCAAGGCGTTCGATCGCTTCCTGGGCGAGGCTCTATGGGCGGAGCTTCGCGCGAGCAATATCGATGTCGTGGTGCTCGAGCCGGGTTCGACCGAGACGGAATTTCAGGAAGCCGCTGGCGAGATCGCCCATTCGGGACACGATCCGGCAGAAGTTGCGTGCCGAGGCCTACGCGCCCTCGGCGAGCAGCCCTCGGTCGTGACTGGCTGGGCCAACTGGATCATGGTGAACGCCGCGAGTCGTTTACTCACGCGGCCGATCCTCGCACTCATCGCCCATACGCGGATGGCCAAGCAGACTCCCGAGGATCTGCACTGAGCGGTCCTGCGAATCCGGGTATCGCGGAAGTCCGGTCCAGCGTGTCGACGACCTTTCGTGCGATCCCGGCTGTGCGATGATCTTGGCCATCGAGTCGGACGGCGCCAACCCTCGGCCGTTTCCGGGAGGTCGTTCATGGCACGCGGCTATTGGCTGGTCAAATCAGAGCCCTACAAATATTCCTGGGATCAGCTCGTCAAGGATGGCAAGACCTACTGGGATGGCGTGCGGAACTATGAGGCCCGGAACAATCTAGCCGCGATGAAAAAGGGCGATCTCGCCTTCTATTACCATTCGAACGAGGGCAAGGAGGTCGTTGGAATCGCGGAGATCGTCGGCGAGGCCTACCCCGACCCGACCGCAGACGATCCCCAGTGGGTCGTCGTCGATGTCGCGCCGCTCGTCCCCTTCGCGCAGCCCGTCACCCTCGCCACGATCAAGGCGGACCCGAAACTGCCGGAGATCGCCCTCGTCCGGCGTGGTCGACTCTCGGTCGTGCCGCTCACGTCAGCCGAGTTCCGCCACGTGGCGAAGCTCGGGAAGACGAAGGTCCCGCCCGCCAGGAAGGCGAATCCGTGACGAAGCGGATTCGGGTGCTCCCGCTGCTCTGGCTCGTCTTCGCCGGTTGTGCTGCATTCGCTCCAAACTCCCAGGATCCGTCAGCGCCCGACATCGGGCCGATGACGATGGCTCGAATGGAACTCGTCTTCGCGAGCCAGGTCCCGGCGATCGCAGGACCGAGCGGGGCGATTCGGACGAAGATCGACGGAATCAACATCTTCCTGATCAGCGATTCGACGAATGACCGGATGCGAATGGTGGCGCCCATCAAAGTGATCGACAGAATCGATCTACGGCTCTTCGGATCGCTCCTCGAAGCCAATTTCAACGATACCCTCGATACGCGATATGCCCTGTCCGAAGGTCGGATCTATGGGGTCTTCCAGCATCCAATTTCTTCCCTCACGCCGGGTCACATCCGCTCGGCCCTCACGCAGGTCGTGAACATGGTGAAGACTTTCGGAACGAGGAATTCGAGCGGGAAGCTCCCGCACCCGCGTCCACGACGCGACGTGCACTAGCCCGTTCACTCATGGAAGGTCCCGCGTGGCCAGTCCGTATTCCGTGGAGACATTCGCGGATCGCGTGATCGGGGTCCTTTGGTGGTCGTCAGCCGTGAACGAATCCGAATTCCGGGTCTACAACGTACTCTTTCTGTGTACGGGAAACTCCGCGCGAAGTCTGCTCGCCGAAGCGGCTCTTGAGCGCCTGGGCCCGCCGCGATTTCGTGCGTTCAGTGCGGGGAGTCGTCCCATGGCGGAACCCCACCCGACGACTCTGGCTACCCTGGATCGCCTCGGGTACGAGACGGGGCGCCTTCGCACCAAGGGTTGGGACGAATTTGCCAAGCCCGGAAGTCCATCGATCGATTTCGTTCTGACCGTGTGCGACAACGCGGCAGGAGAGAGCTGCCCCGTCTGGCCGGGCCGGCCGATCACCGCGCATTGGGGTGTGGAGGATCCGGCGGCCTTCGAGGGCCCGCCGGACCAGGAGAGCGCGTTCTTCGAGAGGATCCACCACGAACTCTTTGCGAAGATCGAGGCTCTGGTGGCTCTAGCGCTCGACGAACTCAGCCCCGAAACGCTCGCGCATCGGCTCGAGGAGATCGGAGGTCGTTAGGCGCCCACAGCCGCCAGGGCATCCGCGTATTCGTTCCAGCGTGTTCCTTCGTGGGCCCTGATCCAACGCAATTCGACTCGTGGCTTTGCCTGCGCCAGAGCATAGAGTTGCTGGACCAGGTCGAGGTTCTTGATCGGTCCACCCTTGCGCTTCCAACCGCGCTTTTCCCAACCCACGGCCCACTCGTTGATCGTGTTCACACAGAGTTGACTGTCGGAGTAGGCGACCAGGTCCTGATCTTCCGGGAGTTTCTCGAACGCCTCGATCAGCGCGCGCAGCTCCATCCGGTTGTTGGTCGTGTCGGGCTCTCGGCCGTTGCCCTGGTCGAGGATTTCGCCGTTTTCGACCCAGACCCACCCCCAGCCGCCGGGACCGGGATTCGGATCACAGGATCCGTCCGTGAAAATGCCCGTATCGGGTCCCCCGAACTGGGATTCGAGCACTTCGTCGGGACTCATCTGTCGAATATTGCGTTTCGCCACGGCGCGCGACTGTAACGCGCGTCGAACGCCCGTGCAGCCGGGAAACCCAGCCATCCAGCGATGAGAGATCGCTACGCGCTCGTCCTGAAAAAGATCACGTCCCCATCGGCGACGACATAGTCCTTGCCTTCGACCTGCATGACGCCCTTGGCCTTCGCGCCCGCTTCGCCGCGGCACTTGATGTAGGTGTCGAAGGGGATGACTTCGGCCCGAATGAAATGCTTTTCGAAATCGGAGTGGATCTCGCCAGCGGCCTGGGGGGCGGCGGTTCCGTTTCGGATCGTCCAGGCCCGAATCTCCTTGGGACCCGCGGTGAAGAACGTGACCAGTTCGAGGAGTTCGTAGGCGGCGCGGGCCAGCCGATTCAGGCCGGGCTCTTCGATTCCGAGGTCCGTCAGGAATTCGCGCTTGTCATCATCATCGAGTTCCGACAGTTCGGCTTCGACCTTTCCACAGATGAGGACGGTGTCTGCACCGGCTCTTGTCACGAAATCCGCGAGGGCACGGCTGTGATCGCTGCCTTCGGAGAGCCCGTCCTCGTCCACGTTCGCAACGTAGAGAATCGGCTTGGCGGTCAGCAGACAGGCTTCCTGGAAGGCGGGCAGGAGAGCGTCGGCAACGTCGAAAGTTCGTGCGGGTTGGCCGCTCGAGAGATGATCGCGAAGGGTCTCGAAGAATTGCAGCTCCGCGCGGGCCGCCTTGTCGCCGGATTTCGCAACGCGTTTGACGCGATCGATCCGCTTCTCGACGGTCTCGAGATCGGCCAGTCCGAGCTCGAGATCGATGGTCTCGACATCTCGGACCGGGTCGGTGTCTCCGTCGACGTGCACCACGTTCTCATCATCGAAGCATCTGACGACGTGGATGATCGCGTTGGTCTCGCGGATGTTGCCGAGGAACTGGTTGCCCAACCCCTCGCCCTTCGAGGCGCCCTTCACGAGTCCGGCAATGTCGACGAACTCGACCGTGGTCGGAACGACGGATTTCGAAGCGATCAGGGCATCGAGTTCCGCCAAACGGGAATCCGGTACCGTCACGACCCCGGTGTTGGGTTCGATCGTGCAGAAGGGGTAGTTCTCGGCTTGGATCCCAGCGGCGGTCAGCGCGTTGAAAATCGTGCTCTTACCGACGTTGGGGAGGCCGACGATGCCGCAGGTGAGTCCCATGGGAGGCGCATGTAACCGAATTCATTCGGTTCTGTCATGCCCGGCAGGGGCGATGACCGAACTCTTCGCCTCAGAATCGCCATTTCGGAAGAGAAATACCGTAGCGATTCCACCCTTATCCACGCGATGAATTCCGTGCAAAGGACGTCCTACCCGGTCCGTGACCGCTCGGACACACCACGACCAAATGTAACCCCGTTCCAAAATTCCTATATGGAACGCAGCGTTAGTTTCACTCGATGCGTATTTTCCGCTGGATTCTAGTCACTCATCTATGAGAGAGTCATTATTGAAAGCAGAGGGGAGAAAGGCGGTTCGAGGCACCGTCGGCTTGTTCGGCCGGGGCAGTCGAGGAGTGACAAGACGTGGAATACGCTCGGGGTCCGGCAGGGGACGGCTCTACCGCAGGTCGTGCGGAACTCGCGCAGTTCAAGGCGTTCTACGACTTCGCCTTTCCTCGTGTCCACCGATTCGCCGAGCGGCGAACAGACACTCAGGAAAAGGCTGAGGCACTCACCGACCTGATCCTGGTGAGCTCTCTCACCTCGCTCGGCGGGGCCCGCGCACCGCATGACGGTTTCCGCGGCGACCCTGCCGAGCTCGCTTTTCGCTTCTTCGCGATCGCTCGGCGCGTCGCAGATCAGGCGGCGGAGGACCCGTCCCTTCTCATCGATGCAGCGAGTCGGAGCGGCCTTGCTCCGGGTGCTCCCCTCTTGTCCATTCCGAAACGGATGCCCGGGTCCTGTCTGGTCACGAGCAAGCGGAGTCGCTCGGGGAGGTTCCGGCGAGGTGGACCGCTCAAATCCTCGTGAGCTGTCGCTCAGCAGGGACGAACCCCGACTCGCCGGATCGCCGCCGCAGAGGATTTCGAGGCCGGCCGACCGATCGCGTCGCGGTGGGTGCGGTGCTCTCGCCCAGATTCAGTTGGCCTGGATCCGTTCGAGCTCCGAATCGACGACGCGGCTGAGAGCGTCCGCATCCCGAGCGCCCTTGAGCGCGATTCCGTTGACGAAGAAGGCCGGTGTTCCCGTGACACCCGCCTTCTGTCCGGCATCGAAATCGGCCTGAACGAAGTCCGAATAGCGACGCTCCTCGATGCAGGTCTCGAGGGCGTCTTCGCCGAGGCCGATCTCGGCTCCGATCTCGCGGAAGGAATTCTTCTCGAGACTCCCCATGCGCGCGAAGATCGCGTCGTGGAACTCCCAGAACTTCCCCTGTTCGTCGGCACACATCGCGGCTTCCGAGGCGGGTCGCGCGAAGGAGTGGATGTTGTCGAGCGGAAAATGTCGATGGACGACGCGAACACGCTTCGGGTAGCGCGCGAGGACCTCCGCGAGAACGGGCTCGGAGCGAACGCAGTAGGGGCACTGGTAGTCGCTGAAGATCATGATCGTGACCGGCGCATCGGTGGGTCCACGGATGAGGCGTGTCGCGGCGAGCTGCGCGCGGGGCGGCTCGAGCCTCATCTCCCAGTCGAGGTCTTCGATTCGGGGACTCACGAACTCGTCCCAGGCCTCTTTTCGCGCGGTGCCGACGAGCATCTCCTTGATCTGGACGGCGACGTCCTCGAGGCGCGCGCCCCGCAACCGGGATTGATTCAAGGAATACCAACGGGCGACATCCTCTTCGCTCGGCTCGGCGCCGGCGCCGGTGATCTCCTGGAAGAGCGCCTCGGACGTGATACCGCGCTCGGCTGCGGCGCGGTCGATCACATGCCGTTGAACGAGATCGCGCACGGCGTTTTCCTGCATCTCGTAGATCTCGTCCTCTGGCTGACGGAGGAATTCCTCGAGAAATTGATCCTGCATGTGTTCGTGGAGGTCATCGAGGGTGATCGAACGTCCTTCGATCGTGACCACGATGGTGTCGACCTTCTCCGCCTCGGCGACAGTGGGGGTGCCGGCGGCCCCGACTTTCGAGGAAGTGCGCGGATCACCCGGCGACGTTTCGAGTCCGAGCGGGCTACAGCCCGCCAGACACACGACGAGCACCGCCCATGCGGTGATGGGGACCAGCGGTCGAAGGCTCCCGTGACGGATTTCGAGACGAGCGTCGTCTGCGGGGCTGCGGCGCGACCGAAACAGGCGGCGCAACCGAGACAGGCGCTGCAACCGAGACTGGAATCGATCGATCGAAGTCGTCATCACGAGAGGGTATGCGACTCCGCCTCCGCTGGCTCGTTCCGATAGTGCGCCATGAAGTCGCGGGCGAAGGCTGCGTAGTCATTCGTGAGAATCGCGCTGCGCGCGCCGGCGACCAATCGCTGGTAGAAGCGCACGTTGTGGATGGAGCAGAGGACTGCAGAGAGCACCTCGTTGGCAGCGAAGAGATGGTGGATATAGGCGCGGGTGAAGCCGCCGGTGCAGGTGTAGCAATCGCACGACGCGTCGACCGGGAAGGCATCGCGCCGGAAGCGCCGATTCGTGAGCCGAATCCGGCCCCGTGAGGTAAAGACCGTTGCCGAGCGTGCGTAGCGCGTCGGGATTACGCAATCGAACAGATCGATTCCGTATCCGATACAGGCAATCAGATCCTCGGGCAGGCCAACGCCCATGAGATATCTCGGCTTGTTCTCCGGTAGCAGGGGGGCCGCATGATCGGTCACCTCGCACAGGAGTTCGTGACCTTCGCCTACGGACACGCCGCCAATCGCATAGCCCGGACAATCCATCGCCACCAGTGAAGCGGCACAGGCCTCGCGCAGCTCGGGAAAAGTCGAACCCTGAACGATTCCGAAGAGCGCTTGTCGTTCGGGTCGCGCATGGGCGCGCAGACAGCGCTCCATCCACTGCAGCGTACGACGGACGCCCTGGCCGGCCATGTCTCTTGTGGCCGGGTAGGGTGTGCACTCGTCGAAGGCCATGATGATGTCCGCGCCGAGCCGGTTCTGGATCTCGATCGATCGCTCGGGTGTCAGATCCATGGTCTTGCCCGTCACTTCGTTCTTGAAACGCGCGGATTTGTCCGTGATCTCGACCCCTGGCAGGGAGAAGACCTGGAAGCCGCCGGAGTCCGTGAGGATCGGGCCGGACCACTGCATGAATGTGTGCAGCCCGCCGAGCTTTTCGACCAGCCCTTCTCCGGGACGCAATGCCAGGTGATAGGTATTGGCCAGCACGACTTCCGCCCGTGTGTCGGCGACCTGTGCAGGGGTCATCGCCTTGAGCGCCCCATGCGTCCCGACCGGCATGAAGGCGGGGGTGTGGATCGAGCCGTGGGGGGTCTCGATTCGGCCTGCGCGGGCACGGTCGCTCGTACGTTCGAGTTCGAAGGAGAGCGCGGGTTTCGCGGTATGATCCGGTGGTGGCGGAGCTTCGGCGTACGGCTTCTCGTCCATCGGTCGCAGCGTAGCCTTCGCGAGCTCTGGCGCCTCGCCGCCACGCTGGCTCGTGCGGACGAGACCGAGCCGGCGCGTCCTGCGGGAGCGGGGAGCGTGCTTCGTAGGGTAGGATCCGGCCCGACCGCTCGATCGGGCTCGTGTCGATCGAGCCTGGAGGAGTGTGGTTTGTCCGAGTCCCGTGTCCGCCGCGGCCCCGATGCCTCGTCTCCAGTGGGACCCACGAACTTCGCAGACCGCTTGATTGCGCGGGTCCGCGACCTTGGTCACCCGCTGTGCGTCGGTCTAGATCCTCATCTTCCCCCGATCCCGCCGCTCTTCCATCAAGGCTCGATGACCGTGGATGACGAGAGGACCGCGCTGGCGGTCGAGTCCTTCCTGACGGAGGTTCTCGATCGGGTCGCCGAGCGCGTCGCCATCATCAAGCCCCAGATCGCTTTTTTTGAGCAGCTCGGTTGGCGCGGCATCCGCGTGCTCGACGGAATATGTCGTCGCGCCAGGGAGCAGGGTTTGATGGTCCTGCTCGACGCGAAGCGAGGGGATATCGGGTCGACGGCCGAGGGATATGCATCGGCCTATCTGGCCCAGGACGCCGCCATGCCCGTCGATGCGCTCACGTTGAACCCCTATCTCGGTTTCGACACGATCGAGCCCTTCGCGCACGCAGCGAGCGATGCGGGTCGCGGGCTCTTCGTGCTGGTCAAGACCAGCAATCCCGGCAGTGGCGATCTACAGAATCGGGAGGTCGACGGTGAGCCGCTCTTCGGTCGGGTCGCGGACGGCCTTGGCCGATTCGAGGCCGCGCTGTCCGGATCGCAGACGCCCTGGTCCGCGCTCGGGGTCGTGTGTGGAGCGACCTGGCCCGATCAGGCCCGTCGTGTACGAGAGGCCCTCCCACACGCTCTCTTTCTCGTGCCGGGGTACGGCGCGCAGGGCGGCTCGGCCAGCGCGGCGATAGAGGGGTTCGTGGCGGGCCCGAAGGGCCGCGAAGGGGGGATCGTCAATTCGTCGCGCGGCATCCTCTTCCCAGAAGCCGGCGTGGGCTGCAGCGACGCCACGACCTGGGAGCAATCCATCGACGCCGCCCTCGATCGGGCCATCGACGAACTGGCCAACGCGATCCAGACCTAACGGCTCCGAGCGAATTGCCTGCCCGGAAGCACAAGCCGAGGGTCGTGCGAAAACTTGTGACTCGAATGACTCGCGTCCATCGCACCCAACACACTCCAGGCACCCAACACGCCCAGTGTGCCCAAGCCGAAGCGGCGAAGGGAGACGGAACCGAACGCGCGCTCTAGCGGTAGTATTTGCGCTCACCACCGGACGCGCGTTTGCGCGCGCGGCGATGCTTCGCCTTCAGCTTGGCTCGGTGGCGGCTGCTCTTGTTGCGCTTCAGGTGGCCGCGGGATTTCTTGGTCGAGCTCATCGGGGTTCGCCTCTTGGGATGCGGTCTCGGATCGAGCGGTGAGCGTCCTCGTCCCGGGAAGGGATCCCTGGGTTCGGAGTCGTCGCCGCGATGGATCGATTGATTCGGGGGGTTCGCGAAGGGCCGGAAACTTAGGCGAGTCGGCCAGAGATTTCCATGGCCCCCGGGGAAATCGAACGGCCAATCCCCTGAATCTTGGTGGTTTTCGCCGCATCGAGTGGTGAGCAGCTAAGCTTTTCCTGGAGCGCGAGTCGGCGCTCTCTTCGAGCCGTGAGCCGTGAGCCGAGTCCGCCCTGAATTCCGCCCAGGCTCCTCGCCCTCCGCTGCCGGATGGGCACGCGACCCGAGGTCGACGCGAGCCGCGCGGAGCCGGCGCTCGAAAGGATTGATCTTCTCCATGTCCGCCTCTCTCGACCGAATGATGGACTTCGATCTCAGCGACGAACAGCGGCTCGTTCGGCAGACGGTCCGCCAGTTCGCCGAGGCCGAAATCCTCCCCTTCGTGGAGCAATACGAGCGCGAGGAGCGCTACCCGACCGAACTGATCGCCAAGCTTCCGGAACTCGGGCTGCTCGGTCCGATGATTCCCGAGGAATACGGCGGATCGTTCTCTGACGTCGTCAGCTATGGCGTGATCTGCGAGGAACTAGCCCGCGTCGACTGGGTCGTAGCCTCGGTCGTATCCGTCGCGAATTCGTTGGTGGCCGGGTCGCTTCTCAAGTTCGGCACGACGGAGCAGAAGGATCGCTACCTGCCGGGTATCGCCCGCGGCGAGATCATCTGTTCTGCCTGCCTGACCGAACCCCGCGGCGGAACCGATCTCGGCAACATGGATACGACCGCGAAGAAAGTCGACGGCGGCTATCTGCTGAATGGTACCAAGGTCTTCATCTCCCACGCAGAACACGCGCGACTGTTCTTCATCGTCGCCAGCATCGACCGGGGCCTGAAGCACAAGGGCGTCACCGCCTTCGTCGCGGATCCGACGGAGATGAAGGGAATGACGATCGCCGATTTTCCGATGCGGACCCTCAAGCGTGACAACCTGTCGGAGGTTCATTTCGAGGACACCTTCGTTCCCGACGAGGCCGTGGTCGGAGAAGCGGGCCGCGGCTTTCCGGTTCTGGGTACGGCGCTCGATATGGGCCGCTTCTCGGTTGCGGCGCGGGCTGTCGGTCAATCTCAACGTGCGATCGATCTCGCCGCGCCCTACGCGATGGAGCGAGAAGCCTTCGGCCAGAAAATCGGAGAGTTTCAGCTCGTCCAGTCGAAGATCGCGGACATGGTCGCGCGCACCGAACAGGCGAGGCTGCTCGTCTACCGGCTCGGTCGGATGAAGGACGCCGGTATCGAGCGCTGTTCGATGGAGTCCTCGCTTGCGAAGCTCAAGTCGAGTCAGGCTGCGACCCAGAACGCGCTCGACGGGATGGCAGTCTTCGGCGGCTACTCTGTCACGGCGGAATACGAGATCGGACGTCTCCTGATGGAGGCGAAGGCACTCGAGTTCGGTGAAGGGACTTCGGAACTTCACCAGAAGATCATCGCCGAGACCGCCCTGGGCATTCGAAAGCAATAGGGCGATGCAATCCGCTCGACGACACGAAAAACCGATGAGGAGCCGCTTCCATTCATGACCAGCGTGACCCCCGCCGATCGCCAAGCCTTGCTC
>JAPYTP010000050.1 GCA_029941885.1 Myxococcota bacterium | reverse complement strand
GCGCGGGACGAAGCTGATCGTCATCGACCCGCGGCGTGAGGCAATCGCCGAACACGCGGACTATCACTGCCGCATCAAGCCGGGGACCGACGTCGCGTTCTACAATGCGATGATGCAAGTCATCATCGACGAGGGGCTCGTCGATGAGGAATTCGTTGCGGAACGAACCGAGGGCTTCGAGGCGCTTCGGGAAACGGTCAGCGCCTACACCCCGGATCGGGCTGCGAAGATCTGTGGGGTCGATGCGGAGACGATTCGCGAAGTGGCTCGAGTCTTCGGTCGGGCGAAGAATGCCATTCTTTTTTGGGGAATGGGAATCTCCCAGCATGTCTACGGCACGAATAACGCCCGTTGTCTGATCTCACTTGCTCTTCTCACGGGAAACGTCGGGAAACCCGGAGCGGGCTTGCATCCGCTGCGAGGCCAGAACAACGTCCAGGGTGCGAGTGACTCCGGACTCATTCCAATGGTCTATCCCGACTATCAACCGGTCGGAGATCCCGATGTTCGGGCCAAGTTCGAGTCGGCATGGGGGTGCGATCTCTCACCGGATCCTGGGCTCACGGTCGTCGAGATCACCCGCGCGGCGCTCGAGGGCCAGATCCGTGGGATGTACATCATGGGCGAGAATCCCTTTCTGTCCGACCCCAACATCAACAAGGTTCGCAAGGCACTTTCGAATCTCGACTTTCTGGTCGTTCAGGACATCTTCTTGACCGAGACCGCCGAGTTCGCGGATGTGATCCTGCCGGCCAGTTCCTATCTCGAGAAGGAGGGGACCTATACGAATACCGATCGGCGGGTGCAACTCGGTCGAGCGGTCGTCGACTCGCCCGGAGAGGCACGCCTCGATTGGCAGATCGTGCAGGAGGTCTCGACTCGAGTCGGGTATCCGATGAACTACACCGGAACGGCGGAGATCTTCGAGGAGTTCGCAGGCCTCACGGCGAGCTATTCCACGCTTCGCCACGACAATCTGGGGCCCTTCGGCAAGCTGTGGCCCAACCCCGATCCTGACCACGAGGAGGGACCCACGGTCCTCTTCGAAGATGCTTTCCCGACATCGAATGGTCGCGCGAAATTGGTTCCCGCCGAGTGGACGGCGGCGCCGGAGTTGCCGGACGAGGAATATCCCTTTGTGCTGAACACGGGGCGGTTGCTCGAACATTGGCATACGGGCGTGATGACCCGGAGGTCGAAAGCGCTCGACGCGATTGCGCCCGAGGCGTTCGCGGCGATTCACCCGGACGATGCAGCCGAACTTGGCGTGGCTGAGGGGGATCGCGTCGAGATCGAGAGTCGCCGAGGTCGAATCCGGTTGGCGGCGCGAGTGACGACTCGAGAGAGCCGGGGCGCGGTGTTCGTCCCCTTCCATTTCCGCGAGGCGGCCGCGAACCTGTTGACCCTCGACGAACTCGACCCCGATGGAAAGATCCCGGAATTCAAATTCTGCGCCGTGCGCGTGACGCGCTGCGAGGGCTGAGTCACGACCTCGCCGGACAGGGTCCGGATAGCGCGTCGGTCTACGCCTTTGCGTCCCTGGCGCGAATTCGTGCCCAATAGACGTCGAGATCGCTACGCAGCTCGGGTGCGAGGAAATAGAGCCCGATCAAATTTGCGAAGGCCATGGCGAAGATCATCGCATCGGTGAAGTCGAGGATTGCGGCCAGCGTCGTGGTGCAGCCGACGACGGCGCACGAGCAATAGAAGAGATTGAACGAGACCCGTACCGCTCGCGATGATCCGAACAGGTATGCGCAGCCCTCCAGACCATAATAGGACCACGAGATCAGCGTCGAGTACGCGAAGAGAAAGATGACCACCGAGAGCACCGCCGGGAACCAGGACACGGCCCGGCCGAAGGCGGCAGAGGTGAGTTCGACACCGCTGACGACGCCGGTGCCGAGTTCGCCGGGTTCGAGGCCCGTGGTGATGACGAGGGCCGTGATCGAGCAGACGATGACGGTGTCGATGAACGGTTCGAGCATTGCGACAAAGCCCTGGGTCAGCGGTTCCTTCGTCTTGACCGCCGAATGGGCGATCGCCGAGGAGCCGATTCCGGCTTCGTTCGAGAATGCCGCGCGACGGAATCCGAGCACGACGACCCCGAGAACGCCGCCCGCCGCTCCTTCGGGCGAGAAGGCCTGCGTGACGATCCGGACGACCGCGTCGGGGAGTCGATCGATGTGGGTGCCGATCACATAGAGGCCCGTCGAGATGTAGAGGGCGGCCATGGCGGGGACGAGCCGGGCGGTCACGCTCGCGATGACGCGGATCCCACCGAGAATCACTGCTGCGACGCTGATCGCGAGGAAGAGACCGAAGATCCAACCCTGACCCGCCGCGAAGCTCTCCCCCTCGCCGGTCACCGTGACGAATTGAGCGAAGGCCTGGTTGGCCTGGAACATCCCGACACCGACACTGCCCAGCAACACGCACACGCCGTAGTAGAGCGCGAGGCCGCGGCCGAGTCGGGGCCAGCCGTGCTCGGCGAGACCGCGATCGAGGAAATACATCGGTCCGCCGGATACCGATCCGTCGGGATTCTGACGCCGGTATTTCACACCGAGTGTGCATTCGGCGAACTTCGAGGCCATCCCGAGGAAGCCCGCGACCACCAACCAGAACGCCGCTCCGGCGCCCCCAATGGAAACCGCAACGGCGACGTGGGCGATATTTCCAACACCGACCGTTCCCGAGACGGCCGTTGTGAGCGCCTGGAAATGCGAGACATCGCCGGGCTCGTCCCCATCGTCCTCGAGGCCCCGAACGATGCGCAGGGCGTGTCGAAAGCCACGAATATTGATTCCGCCGAGGTAGACGGTGAAGAAGGAGGCTCCGGCGATCAGCCAAACGACGATCAGCGGGACCTCGACGTCGCCGACGGGTACCGTGTACATCACGATTCCGGAGAAGAAGCTGGCAATTGGCTGGAAGGCCTGATCGATCACCTGGTCGATCGGCAAGGAGCCGGCGGATTCTGGGGTCGCTTCGGGCGGAGGGCTGGGCACGAATTGGGTCTCCGATCGCATGCGTTCGGTCGCGTTGCGGGCGCGGACTCAGGTTTCGTACCCAGACGCCTGGCTGCATGTTAGCCTGGACGGATTCCGACGGGAGAACCAAAGGTGCTCGTTGCGACCCTCGATCAAATCCTGCGCCACTATTCGAGGGATCACCCGGACAAGATCGCTCTCCGAGCCGGGAAGCGAACCTGGACCTACGCGGAACTTCGGGGAGAATCGGCCCGTGTGGCGCAGGCGATGCTCGCGGAGGGCGTGTCGCCACAGGATCGCGTCGCCTTCCTCGATCGCAATGTCCCAGAATTCTTCACGCTTTTCTTCGGCGCGGGGATGATCAACGCCGTGACGCTCGCGGTGAACTGGCGGCTCGCGGCACCCGAGATGGAATACATCCTCAATCACTCGAAGGCGAGGGTGCTCTTCATCGGCGTCGAATTCCTCGGTCACCTCCGAGAGATGAATCTGGAGACGGTGGAACGTGTGGTCGTTCTCACGCAAGACGGTGGCGCGCCCGGCACGGAGATCGCCCCCGTCGCCCCCGATACCGAGATCGCGTACGAGGATTGGCTCGCCGGGCACGACGAGACCGACCCGGAGGTCGGCTGTCGCATCGACGACGTCTGCTACCAGCTCTACACGTCGGGCACGACCGGTTTGCCCAAGGGCGTCGAACTCACCCAGCGCAACATGATGGCTGCGATGGACGTTGGCGCTCGCGAATGGTCCATCGACGGCGAGAGCGTGAATCTGGTCGCGATGCCGCTCTTCCATATCGCGGGGAGTGGCTGGGGGATCGCGGGTTTCTGTCAGGGAGCCGAGTCGATCCTGGTCTATGAGATGGACCCGGCCGAGATTTTGCGGTTGATCGAGACGCACGGCGTGACCAACTCGCTCTTCGTGCCCGCCGTCCTGCAGATTCTCTCTTCATTTCCGGGTGTCGAAGAGACGGACTTCAGCCGACTTCGCAAGATCGTCTACGGCGCCTCGCCGATCTCGGAGGAGGTTCTGGTCCGATCGATGAAGGTCTTTGGATGCGACTTCGTTCAGGTCTATGGCCTGACCGAGACGACGGGGGCGATTACGGTGCTCGCCCCGGAAGACCACGATCCCGGTGGCGATAAGGCGCATCTGCTTCGCGCAGCGGGCAGACCCTGGGGTGATGTCGAGCTACGGATCGTCGATGCCGAGACGATGAAAGATCTTCCGGGCGGAGAAGTCGGGGAGATCTGGTGCTCGACGGCCCAGAACATGAGGGGCTATTGGCGGAACGAGGACGCGACGGCGGAGGCCTTCCCAGAAGGGCGTGACGACGTCGGCCTGGGATTCTTCCGCACCGGAGATTCCGGGTATATAAGGGACGGATACCTCTTCATCCACGATCGCGTGAAGGACATGATCGTCTCGGGGGGCGAGAACGTCTATCCCGCCGAGGTCGAGAACGTGTTGATGAGCCACCCGGCGATCACTGACGTCGCGGTGATTGGAGTCCCCTCGGAAAAATGGGGCGAGACGGTGAAGGCGATCGTGGTCGACGGAGCGACGGAGAGGGCGAGCAACGACGATCTGATCGCCTACTGCCGGGAGCGTCTGGCGCGATTCAAGTGTCCGACCTCGATCGATCGGCTCGACGCGCTTCCGCGCAATCCATCGGGCAAGATCCTGAAGATGGAATTACGCGAACCCTATTGGCGGGGTCAGGCGCGCCGGGTGAACTAGCGGATGATCTTCACGCTGTTTTACGAGGGCGGTCGGAAATGACACGGATGCGCGCGGTCGGGATTTTCTTGACGGTACTCGCTCTGGGCTGTGCCGGGATCGGAGGCGATGGCGCGGATCGCGGGGGGCGTCGCGTCCTCTCGCGTGACTCGAAGGTCGCGACCGAGGCGACCCGCGAGGTTCAATCCCGTTTCGCCCGCGATCTGCCCTTCGAGAACGCCCGCGATTTCGAACTCGCGAATCGAGGGCGAATCGGTGGGCCAGAGGTGCTTCGGGTCCCCGCAAGCGACGGCACAATGGCCTGGGACATGACGGCCTACGCGTTTGTCGAGGGCGAGGCACCCGACACGGTGAACCCGAGCCTCTGGCGTCAGGCGAAACTCAACAACATCCACGGCCTGTTCGAAGTCACCGACGATATCTATCAGGTGCGCGGCTACGACCTCTCGAACATCAGCTTCATTCGGGGAAGGACCGGCTGGATTGTCATCGATCCGCTGATTTCGATGGAGGCCGCCGGGGCCGCGCTCGAACTGGTCAACGAGACCCTGGGGCCGCGCCCGGTCACCGCTGTCATCTATTCGCACAGCCACGCCGACCATTTCGGCGGCGTTCGCGGGCTCGTTAGCGTGGAGGACGTCGACGCGGGCCGGGTTCGGATCGTCGCCCCGACCGGGTTCATGCATCACGCGGTCAGCGAAAATGTCATGGCCGGAAACGTCATGACCCGTCGGGCCTCCTACATGTTCGGACGTCTCCTGCCCGCTGGGCCGCGGGGTCGCGTTGATTCCGGATTGGGGAAGACGACGTCGGTGGGTCGAGTCTCGATGATCGCGCCGACGGATGTGATCAGCGAGACGGGGGCGACACTCACGATCGACGGCATCGAGATCGTGTTCCAGAACACCCCGAATGCCGAAGCTCCCGCGGAGATGATGTTCTACTTTCCGCATCGCAAAGCCTTCTACGCCGCGGAGGAAGCGAACGCCGTCCTACACAACCTGTATACCCTGCGTGGTGCGCAGGTACGCAATGGCGCGGACTGGGCGCGCTGGCTCGACGAGGCGATCGATCTCTTCGGGGGAGATTTCGAGCTGGTGTTCGGCGGACACCACTGGCCGAGATGGGGTCGGGAGGAGGGGATCGCCTACCTGGCGAGCCAACGTGACCTCTACAAGTACATTCACGACCAGACGCTTCATCTCGCAAATCTCGGGCTCACTCCGCTCGAGATCGCGGACCGGATCGAGTTGCCGAAGTCGATCTCGATGCAATGGTTCAACCGCGGCTATTACGGAACGCTCAACCACAATTCGAAGGCGACCTATCAGCTCTACCTGGGATTCTTCGACGGGAACCCGTCCAATCTGAATCCACACCCGCCGGTGGAAGCGGGGCGTCGTTATGTCGAACTCGCAGGCGGGGCGGCGCCCTTGCTGACCCATGCGCGCGCCGCGTACGGCCGGGGTGACTATCGTTGGGTAGCCGAGGTCGTCAAGCATCTGGTCTTCGCCGATCCGCGCAATGAACAGGCCCGTTGGCTGCTTGCCGATGCGCTCGAACAGCTCGGCTATCAATCGGAATCAGGACCCTGGCGCAATTTCTATCTGACCGGCGCGCAGGAGCTCCGGGACGGAAAATCGGATTTCGCGGGTATCGTCGACACCGCGAGTCCAGACCTCCTGGCGCGGATGCCCTCGGAGATGCTCTTCGATTATCTCGCCATCAGTCTCGACGGGGAGAAAGCGGCAGACGCGCAGATCACCCTCGATCTCTCGTTCACCGATCTCGAGGAGCGTTGGTTGATCGAGATCGAGAACGGCGTGCTTCGATACCACGAGTCGCGGCGGGTGGAGGATCCGACGATCGCGCTGTCGATTGCGCGCGCGGACTTCGTGGGGGTTCTTTCGGGGCAGGTCGGACTCCCGAAGCTGCTGCGTGAAGATCGCGCTTCGCTCGAGGGCGGCCTGCTTGCGATCGCCAGATTTGGCCGTCTCTTTCGGCGCTTCACGCCCGATTTCGAGATCGTCATGCCCTAGCGGGATCGGCGGCCGTCTGTGCGGGGACGGTGCGAGAGAGTCGGAGCGTCACCCGGCGGAATCCCGAGCGAGGAGACGTTCGCGGATCTCTGCGACGCCCTCGATCGCGGTCTCGCTGCTCTCGCTCACCGCCATCACGTTGAAATGCCGGCAACCGGCCTCGACGTAAGGTGCCAGAAAATCCGCAATCTCCGAGGCGCTTCCGAAGGGGCTGTATTTTTCGAATCGCTCGAACGGGATCTGGTACATCCCCTCCATTCGCTCCGCGAGGCGGGCTCGAGCGCGCGTGCGAGGAGGCTCCGCCGCTGTTCCAACGGGCCCGTCAACATGTCCTGATCCGCGAGTCCACCCACCCGCAGCGGAAGGGTGTCCCCCATTTGCGGCCCAGGGTCGCCGCTCATCTCAGAGTACCGCGAGGTCGGTTTCGAGGCCGAGCAGGAGTCGCCCGGTCAGCTCGAGGGTAGAAGGACCGACCATCATGTGCTGCGTCGCGACATGGATATCGCGAAAGATCCGCTGCAGGGGAGATCGCCGATATACCGAGGTTCCTCCGCCGAGGTGGTACATGCGATCGACGGCTTCTGCGCAGGCGTGGGTCGCGTGGGTGGTCGCCAATCGGATATCGCGCCTTCGATCGGTGCTGAGATTACCTTCGATCGCTTCCTGCCACGCTTCGCCGATCGCCTCGTAGTAGAAAGCTCTTGCCGAGCGAAGGGTGGCTTCGGCTCGTGAGACTTCGCTCTGTGCGGCTGGACGCGCCGCGAGGGGCCGGGCACTTCCGGACGGCGTCTTGCCCCCAGCGATCTCGACGACTTCGTCGATCGCGGCACGGGCGAGTCCCAGCGCGACCGCTGCGATGCCCATGCCGAGCAATCCGAATTGCGGAAATGCGTAGAGGGGCCCGGGCAGGGGACCGTCGACGCCGATTCCGACCGCGCGATCGTTACCGACGAAGGTGTCGCGGATCGCGAAGTCGGTGCTCCCGGTTCCCACGAGGCCGGATACGTACCAGGTGTCGAGGAATTCGACCTGATCCGCCGGGACGAGCATCATGCGTGAACGCGGGGTGCCGTTGCGCAGCCGCTCCGGTTCCCCGTCTCGGATCACCTGGCAGCCCGCCAGGATCCAGTCCGCATTCTGCGTCCCACTTCCCCACTGCCATTGCCCATCGACGCGGAACCCACCCTGGGCGACGACCGCCTTGCCCCGAGGCGCGAAGACACCCGCGAGCATCGTTTCCGGTCGGGAGAAGATCTCGCGCGCCGCCGATTCGGGCAACATCGCCAGCACCGTTCCCGAGGTGGCACCGATGAAGACGCACCAGGCGGCGGCCGCGTCGGCGCGCGCGAGAATCTCGATCGTCTCCATCGTTTCGAAGGGCGGGAGTTCGAGGCCCCCGTAGGTCTCCGGGACGCACATCCGATAGAAGCCCGCCGCGGCGAATCGATTCGAGAGGTCCGTTGGAAGTCGGCGCGCCTCTTCGATTTCGTCGGCGCGCTCGCGCAGCGTGGACGAGATTTCGTGCGCGGCGCCACGAGTTCCCCCGTGGCCGCCGACGTCGGATCGGACCTCGCTCACCCTGCCTCCCCCGTCGCCAGTCCCAGGCGATTGGCGATGTTGTTCTTCTGCATGTTCGAGGAGCCCCCGACGATCGGCATGCCGAGCAGGTCGCGCACATGTCGCTCCATGTCGTGACCCTCGGCGAGGCCATAGGCGCCGAGCACACGCTGGCAGGTGATCGCGATCTCGACCGCGGTGTCCGCAACGAAGAGCTTCGCCATGGAGGTCTCGACCGAGCACGGTTTGTCCTCCTGGGCGAGCCAGGCCGCGCGGTAGAGCATCAATCGGCACGCTTCGAGCTTCGTCCGCGCTTCCGCGAGATCGTGGCGGATCGCTTGATGGGCGGAGATCGGTTTTCCGAACTGGCGCCGCTGTCCCGCGTATTCCCAGGCCTCTTCGACCGCGGCCTGGGCGATCCCGAAGGTGACGGCGCTGATCTCGATTTTCTCGACATCGAGGGCCTTGCCGGCGAGAAGATTCCAGCCCCGGTTCCAGGCCTGCTCTCCGCCGACCACGTTCTCGATCGGGACCTCGACGTCCTGGAAGATCACGTCGCTCGAGAGCGTGTAGCGAAGGTTCGAATGTTCGATCGGATTCACCTGGACGCCAGGCAGGTCTGGTGGCACCAGCACGAAGGAGAGATTGCGGTAGCGGTCTTCCTCGGGCCCGCTGCGCACGAGGCAATAGATGTAGTCGACCCAATCTGCGCCGGTGCACCAGCGCTTGAAGCCGTTGATCCGGATGTGCCGACCGTCGGGGGTCTTCTCCGCGGTCGTCGTGACGCTGGCGAGATCACCGCCGACTTCGGGCTCTGATAGGCCGTACGCGAAGAGCAGGTCGCCGGTGGCCAGGCGCGGCAGATATCGCTGTTTCTGTTCCTCGGAGCCATTCTCCGAGAGGTTCATGCCGCCGTAGAACGCACAGTGGATATAGGGACCGGCGAGGAACGCGCCGCCGCGACACAATTCTTCGATGACCGCCACCGCGGCGACCAGGTCGCGTCCCTGCCCCCCATAGGCCTCGTCGATCGTCAGACCGCACACGCCCAGATCGGCGAGTTTGCGAAAGAGTTCGGGCGGGAAGCGATGCTCACGGTCGAGCTGTCGGCGAAGCTCGGGTGAGATTTCGTCCGCGACGAAGCGCGCGAGGGTTTCGCGGAGTTGCCGGATATGTTCGGGTTCTTCAGTGAAGTACATCGAGAGTCATTCGCCCCGGAAGGGCTCGGCCCAGGTATCCGCGAAGGCGAGCTTCGAGACGGGTCGACGGGAGATCGGACCGTGGCCGCCGAGGACCGGGGTTCCGATCGGGATCGCCGCCGCGGTTCCCCAGGGCTCCGGGATCGCGAGGAGATCTCGGACGGCGGCTTCTTCCGAGCAGAGCAGGGTCGTCAACACACATCCCAGGCCCTCCGCGCGGCAGGCGAGAAGCGCGTTCTGAACCGCCGGATAGATAGAGGCTCCCCCGACGACCGAGATCCGGTCGAGGCGGGCGTCGGTGATTGCCATGTTCTTCGGATTGAAGCAGAAAATCAGCAGCACCGGTGTCTTCGCAAAGTGGTCTGCCAGGTAGTCCCCGGCGCCGAGCATCTTTTCGGTCGCGACTCGGATCGTCTTCGGAGCGTTTGCGATCGCCTTCAGATGTCCCTCGGCGTAGGCGTGCCATTGCGCCGCGTAGAGTTCTCCGAGCCGGGACATCTTGGCGCGATCGCGCACGACGAGCACCCTCCACGGCTGGACATTGCCACCGGTGGGCGCCCAGGAGGCGGCTTCGAGCACCCGCTCGAGTTTGTCGTCGGGGATGGGATCGGGTTTCAATCGACGAACCGCGCGCAACGTACTCATCGCTTCGTAGAGATCGGGTGGTGCCACGTGATCGTCTCCTCGAGTCGGACCGGTCGCAGTTCGGATGGGGGTTAACGACCGCGAAAGACCGGTTTTCGTTTCTCGCGCAACGCGCGGAGTGCCTCGCCGTGATCTTCGCTCTGGAACGTCACGATTTCGAGGGCGGTCGACGCATCGAAAGCCAGATTGAGTGCTTCTTTTACGACCTTGTTGACGGATTGCTTCGTGTACTGAATCGCGAGAGGTGCGCCCGCTGCAAGGCGCCTTGCGAAGGCGAGCGCCTCGTCGCGAAGCGCGTCGTCGGGAACGACCCGGTTGACGAGGCCGATCCGCTCGGCTTCTACCGCCGGGACCGGATCGCCCGTCATCAGGTACTGTTTTGCGCGGGCGGGGCCTACGGCCAGGGGCCAGATGGCGGCCCCGCCGTCGCCTGCCACGATTCCCACCAGGACATGCGGGTCGGCGACGTGGGCCGATTCGGCGATGAAGATCGTGTCGCAGAGCAGTGCGATCGAGGCGCCAAGGCCCACGGCTGGGCCGTTGATCGCGGCCACGATCGGGATCGGGATATCGAGCAGATCCCAGATCATCTGTTTCGCGTCGCGCCGCAATTCTTCGAGACGCTCGAGGTTGTCGAGCGTCGGGAACCAGTCGAAGTCGCCGCCGGCGCTGAAGGCACGGCCGGCACCGATGATCAGAACCGCGCGCGCTTCTTTTTCGCGCTTCAAATCGCAGAACAGTCGGGTGAACTCTTCGTGAAGCAGATCGTCGACGGCGTTGAGCGGGCTCGTCGGATGATCGATCGTGACGCACAGGACGTCGCCCTCCCGAGTGAAGTGGAGCGCCTGATAGGCGGCCGCGTGGATGCCGTGATTCTTGGACGCCATGGCGATTCGGTTCCCCCTCGCGGCGCGGATCGAGGTCGGCGGAGACACGACGTTCGTCGGTCATCCGGCTCGTGTTCCGCGTCTGGGGAGGGACGATAGCCCTGCCCCCCGTCGCAGGGTCCAAAGCTGAACCGTAGTCCTGCTCCAGGCCCGGCTCGGATGGGCGAGGATCTATCTCGGCGAGGGGCATCGGTCCCGTGTTCGCAAGCGGACCCGAGCCGACCAGGAGCCGCAGCCGTTCCTCCGCGCGCGTGGCGAGGGTCGAGCGGTCGCTTGCTAGCCGCGGCGGTTTCGCACGGAACCGAGACCGATCAGCCCGGCCACGCCGAAGCCGAGCATCGAAAGCGATCTGGGCTCCGGAACCGGGATGATGTCGATGCTCAAAATCGAGAGTCCGCCGAAGCCGAGGTCCGGGATCGGCAGGCCAAAGGCGCCGACGGGTCGGATCGTCGCGGCCCAGGGCGAAACGACCTGAAGGCGACGGGTCTCCCCGGCGACCGACGAGGCGGTGCCGACCGCGACGTCGAAGCCGGAAGCTTTCCGGATCGTCGTGAAGTCACCCACCTTGTCCGTGTGTGTCACCGCACCGGTCGTCCACTCGAAGAACGCACCGGAGACCGCCACGGGCGAAATGAGCTGGGGGCAGGGGCCGAAGGGCATCATCGTCACACAGTCGAAGGTAATGCTCGTCATCGAGCCGATCGGGAGCATGAACGTGCCGTCCGGAGTCGCGGTATTTCCGCCACCGATCGTCAGGATGGCGCCGTGGGCGTCCTTGGTCGTGCCACCGGGTGTCCGAGCCGCGATGGTGTGGTCCTGTCGACCGTTGATGATGCCCGCGGTGTATGTGAAGAGCGACGTGTAGATCGAGGTCGTTGTCTGGCCGACGATATTCACACCCTTGGCATCCGTACCGAAGATTTGCGGACCGAATGGGAGGAAACCGTTTGCGTACGAGACCAGGCCGTAGTCGCCGGGGATCAGTGTCGCGCCACCCGGGGTCATCGTGTCGAAGTTGATCCCGAGCTGGACGTTGCCCCCACCGGAATAGGGTACGCCGCCGCCGAAGCGTCCCGCTCCCGGTTGAAAACGCTCGACTCCCAGCCCCGCTCCGAGGAACGGGACGCCGGCACTGAAGTGGGGACCGCTGAATACATTGGCTGCCGCACCCGGCGTCGCCATCGTCGTCCAGGTCCCACTCGTGACGGCTTGGAGGTTGCCATTGCCGAGCGACAGCATGTAGGTCGCAGTCGGAGTGGCCGGCACCGGGAGGGTGGTGAACATGCTCGTGAACGGGCCCTTCTTGGCGGGCCAGGCTGCGGATCCGTTCTGCGTGCGGCTGCGGATTCGCGGATTCGCGAAGCCGGGGATGGCCACGGCGCAGGTACCGGTTTGCTTCTCTTGCGCTCCGCCCACGGTGGGCAGATCCGCCGCGTGGAACGTCAGCGCTCCGCCGGCACCGGGTACCGCCGTCCCCTGCGCGTTGACGAGGAGGGTGCCGGCCGTCGTACCGACCGTGCCCGGGTTCTGTGCGGGTCCGAGCCCGGCACAGATGGGCATCGCGTTGTTGCTGCGGAATCCGGTGGCGTTGTCCTGGTCGCCGAAGCCGATCTGAAGCTTTCCGCTGTAGGCGACGGCCTGGGAAAAGCTCGGGCCGGCCACCCAGAGCGAGAGAAATGCAAGAATGGCGATGGCTCTGAATTTGCGCATCTTTCTGAATCTCCAGCTCGTGTTCGAAGTCGAGGGACTCACGCGTGAGAGCGACTCATCTCTTGAGCCCTCGGTGGTTCGTCTCGACCGGCGGAATCGGTCCGCATGATCCATGATTCGCCCTCCATCCGGGATCTCGTCCCGGCAGAGAAGCGCAATGCAGCAGATCGTGGATGTAGACGCCCTACGTCCAGATTCACTGAATAATGTGAGTGGTCTGGGACGGGGGATATGTGTCACAGGTATCGACATTGCCGCGTTGACGTCGGTACATTGCCAGCATTCTGCGTGAGGCATTCCATCGTTGTCCATCAGAAAATCGCAGCCAGGCTGTGATGTTGGCCGAACACGGCATCGTTCGTTCGTTCGATCGAACTCCTGCCCGAGGGGAGTCAAAATGAAATCCCTGCGGGTCGTAATCGGTCTGCTGCTGATCGTCTCGACCGTTTCGTGTGACCCCGCCGTCGAGCCTCCGCCGGGGTCCGATGGGGCTGCAGAGGCGATGTCTTTCGAAGAGGCACGCGGTCTCCTGCGCACGGGCCGATTCGACGACGCGGTGGATGCGCTTCGGCCCTTCGTTTCCGTGCCTCACGCGCCCACAGACGCACTCGTTGCCTACGCGCGCGCCCTGCTGGGGGCCCATCGGCAGAGTCTCGCGGTCTGGCCCCTCGAACGGGCCATGCAGCGCGTCGACGCCCCGCCGATGGTTTCGACGCTCTACGTGACCGCGCTCGTTTACGGCGGAGCCGAACGGGAGGCCGTTGCACAGGCGACTCGTCTGCTGGAACAAGACCCCGAGAATCGATCGATTCGGGAGCTTCGTGCCTATGCCTATGAGTCCGTGCTGGATCTGGAAAGCGCCGTGGAGGATGTGGAGATCCTCGTCGCAGAGTCTCCCGACCAGGCTCGCCTGGTCGAGCGTCTGCTCAATCTGCTGATCAGGATCGAGGATTGGGACAGCGCGCGCGAGCGGATCATCGATCTCCGAAGACTCCTCCAGCGCGACGGTGTAAGCGACGACGCGCGTGCCGTGTTCTGTGCGACCGCTGCGCGCTTCGAGAAGGATCGCGGCGATCTGGACGAGGCCGAGCGGGCGCTTCGTGAATGCCGGGTGACCCATCCGTCCGATCCCAACATCATCTTCTCCCTGGCGGAGTTTCTCGACGGGATGGAGCGCGTGGAGGAGGCGACCCTCCTGCTCGAGGGACTCGCGGTTCTGTATCCGGGTCGCGAGCAGCTCCGACAGGGACTCGCCTCTCGCTATGTTCGGCTCGATCGATACGATGATGCGGACGCGTTGCTACTGGAAACGGCGCGCGTGAGTGGGCGCACGAGTTCGTGGCTCGCCCTCGCAAACAGCCGACTTTCGGCAGAAGACCTCGAGGGGACGGTGGAGGCGGTCGATCGAGCCGTGCAGGTTGCGATGGGGGTCAGGGCGGACGATCCCGCGTTGCCTTGGCGGAAAATGACACCGGAGAGCCGCTTTGGGATCGGGGATGTCTACGTCCGAGCGAGACAATTCGAGCGTGCCAGCCGGATCATCGAATCCCTCGACGACGAGCCTGCGATGGGGCTGCTCTTGCGGGCGCGCATGAAGCTCGATCAGGGCGATCCGGCGGGTGCGCTTTCGGATTATCAAGAGGCATTCAAGACCTTCCCCTCGAATCCAGCCGCTCGCTATCTGGCGGGCCGAGCGGCGCTCGAGCTGGGCGAGTTCGATCTTGCGGCCGATCTCTATCAGGACGCCCTCCGATCCGACGCGGCCGCGACCGATGCGGGACTGGTCCTGGCCAGGATGCTGCTCGCAGAGGGCCGGATCAGCTGGGCGATCGACACGCTGAGCTTCTTTCTCTCGGGGCAGCCCGACGAGCCGCATGCCATTCGCCTGCTGGCTCGCGCCGGAGCCTCGGCAGGCATGCACGGCTTCGCCGAAAAGGCTCGAGCCCGACTCGCGATCAAGCTGGACTGGGCGGGGATCGCCCTCGCGGATCAGGCCAGGGATATCTCGATCCTCAGCGGACCCGAAGCGGCGCGCGACTATCTGGCGGGTTCGCCGCGGCTCGAAGAGTCGAGCCACTTCGAGGCGTTTTCATCCTGGATCGCTCTGGCGAGCGCAGCCGGCGGAGAGCGGGAGGCACGCGAGCGGGCCGACGCGGTTCGCGATCGTGAATCCGGATCGGCGGGTCCGTGGATCGTCTATGCGAGGCTGCTCTTCGATGATCAGGAGATCCCCCTGGCGATCTCGGCCATGGCCCGGGCGATCGAACTCAATCCGATGATCGTGACCGCGCACACGGAACTCGGCGAGATGCTTTTCGCGGCGGGCCGGATCGATGAGGCCCTGGTCGCCCTCGATCGCGCTCGGGAACTCGACCCGCTGTCGGCACGGGCCTTCATGGCTGCCGCCAACGGCCTCTACGAGGCGGAGCGGTACGACGAAGCGGCAATGCGCCTGCATGAGCTCCTGATTCACCACCCATGGCATGGCCGGGCCGCCCTGCAGTTGGTCGATATTTCGCGCCGGGACGACTCCGTCGACGAGGAGGCCGCCTACCGGATGGCCAAGAGGGCGGTGCGCTACCAGGGAATCAGCGGACCCCGCGCGCAGCTCGAACTCGCGCGGATCGAGCTCGCCAGAGGGGATCACGACGAAGCCCGAAGCCACTTCGAATCCACGATCCAATCGAATTTCGACGTCGCGAATGCGCGTCATGGGCTCGCCCGGTCGCTCGAGGCTCTCGGCCGACCCGTCGAGGCGATCGAGCAGCTCGAACTCGCGATCGCCTCCTCGGAACTCGAGGACACGGCGGCGGCGGTCGCGCTTCTCGATGAGCTTCAGTCCGGGGGTGCGGTTCGGTGATCGAGGAGCACTCTCGCGGGCGACCCCGCGTGTTCAGAACGGCCGGGGTGATTCTTGCTCTCGCGGTGGCGAGTGCTTGCTGTGGTGATGGGGGAGAGGAGATCGACCTTTCCTTCGACAATCGTCCGCTGGGCACGGCAAGCGATATCGCACGCCTGCGGGATCGGGTCGATCTCAACGTCCTGTTCATCCTGGTCGACACCCTGCGCTCGGACCGGCTGAGTGCCTACGGCTACGAACGGGAGACGTCTCCCGTTCTCGACTACGTGTCGAGGACGGGCCTTCGATTCGATCGCCACCGCGCTCAGTCGACGTGGACCAAGTCTTCGATGGCCTCGCTCTGGCTGGGCCTCTATCCCCAGAGAACGGACGTTCTGACCCACCGGGACGTTGTCAACCCAGAGGCGCGTATGCCCGCGGAGGTGTTTGCGGAGGCCGGTTACGCCACGGCTGGAATCTGGCGCAACGGCTGGGTGGCTCCCAATTTCGGATTCGCTCAGGGCTTCGGCATCTATCTCACGCCGAGGGCGATGCAGGCGCCCAAGGCCATGCGGACGAAGCCGATCGCGGGCAGAATCAACGGCACGGACATCGATGTCGTGTATTCGGCAACGGAATTCCTGCGCGTGAATCAGGACCGTCGCTTCTTCCTCTACGTCCACCTGATGGACGTTCACCAGTACATCACGATCGAAGAAACGGCGATTTTCGGAACGAGCTACTCCGATGCGTACGACAATTCGATTCGCTGGGAAGATCAACAGATCGGCGAGATCCTGGCCGAGCTCTATCGGCTCGACGTTGCAAGGAAGACGCTCATCGTCATCGTGTCGGATCACGGAGAGGCCTTCGGTGAACACGGGACAGAAGGACACGCCCGCGATGTGCACCACGAAGTGACGAACACGCCCTTCATCATCGGTTTCCCATTTCGTCTCGACCCGGGGAGGGTCGTCGAGCACCCGACACAGAACGTGGACGTGATGCCGACGCTCTACGACTTGCTCGGCATCGCCGCGCCCGGACCGACGGACGGGAAGTCCCGGGCCGGCTGGCTGATGGGCGACCCCACGCCCGATTTTCCGGATCGGGACTTCGCGCACCTCGACCGATCCTGGGGAAAAGCGAGTGCGGAGCCCGATCCGGTCGTCGCCGTTCGGGAAGGAAGCTATCGATTGATTCATGATGTGAACCACCCGGAGCGAGATAAGCTCTACGACATGAAGCTCGACCGCGGCGAGTTGGTCGATATCGCAGGCAACGCGCCGGGCGTCCTGCGAGCGCTTCAGCGCACGGCAGAACAATATCTGGACCTCACGCCGCCCTGGGAGGGCGGTGCGCCCGAAATCGAGCTCGATGAGATGTCGCTTCGACAGCTGCGGGCTTTGGGTTACTCGATCGAAGACTGAGGTTCGGAGATTGGGTGGGTCCGGCACGAACTTACGGAGGACGTGTTGGCGAAAGTGGTTCTCACCCTCGCGGTTCCACCAAAGGACATCCCGATGCGGATCAGGCATCTCTGGACCGACCCGGGACCGTGTGGCGATTCTTCTCTCCGCGCGCGCGCGATGTCCACGACAGGCCGCTTTTTCGCCGGGCTCGCCGTGTTGTTATGGGTCGGCTGCTCGCCTCCGCCCGCCGGGAGCGAGAAAGGCGGCTCCGGGCCTCAGCTGATCCTGGATGCGCACGAGATGAAGGTCGCTGCCGCGGAGATGCTCACGATCTCGGATACGCTGGATCGCCATCGACGGATGGTGGAACTGATGGACGCGATGAGCCCCGAGAATCTGCCCGGAGCGATCGCCGCCTACGAGGCCAACCTGTCCCGGGTCGATCCACACGAGATCCGTCTCTTTACGAATGCGTGGGCACAGATCGATCCCCGGGGCGCGCTCGATCGGATACTCGACCATTGGCGCTACCCGAAGATCAACAACCAGGCTGTCCTCGAAGTCGTTACGCTCTGGGTCAACTCGGGCGATAGCGAGGCGGCGCGTGCCTACGTCGATCCATCCTTCGACGGGCCGATTCCCAGCCGTCGATCGCCGACCAAATTCATGGTCCTCGCCGTGCTCGAGGCGCTCGCGGTCGCCGGCGAATACGACGGGTTGACCCAGATGTTCGGGTCGCTCGAGGACGACGCCGACCGCGAGCTCTTCATCACGCAGGTGATGATCGAGATGAACCGCTCTGGCGGAGACGGATCCATCAAGGGCTGGCTCGACTCGATCCCCTGGGACGCACCGAAGGGTCTAAAATTCTCGACCCTCAAGCGGGGTCTCGACTGGGTCGCGAAACTGAGTGGTCCGACCGCCGCGCTCTGGTACGAGGAAATCGAGTCTCAGCCCGGCGCGGTCGAGCTGCTTCCGATGGCCGTGAAGGCCTGGGGCGTGCGTGATCCCGGAGCCTCGATTCTCTGGCTCGAGGACCGTCAGTTGACCGTGATACGAACGAAGCTCGTCCGCGAGATCGGTCGAGGCTGGTTGGTCCGAAGGCCGGCGGTCGCCGAGGCGTGGCTTGCTTCGCGGCTCGACGTTCCGATCGTGCAGCGCGATCTCTTGCTCGTTCTGGCCAACCACTACGCGGGTCTCAGGCGATTCGAGGAGGCCGCCGAATTGGCCCGGCAGTCGCCCGACGGGACCCGGCGTCGACGGGCGCTAGTCGCTCTCCTCCGAAAGTGGAGTTCATTCGATGACGAGGCCGTCGAGGCCTATCTCGAGGAAGGGAATGTCTCGCAGGCGGTCATCGAGAGCTACCGCAAGAAGATGGCCGAGAATCCCATCAAGGTGAGGAGGCGCAGAGCCAATCCGGCGGATGACGGATGATCTCGCGGTTGGTTCGAACGCGACTCTCAGCGGCCTTTGCGACCCGTCCATCGAATCTCGATTCCCGCCGACGAAGTCACGATGAATCCTGACGGGCGACCGATGAAGTCTGCGCTCATGAAATTGGTGGTCGGCGTGGGATTCATCGCGGAGAAGGACACCTCACGACCGGTGAGCAACCATTGCGCGCGAGAATTGAGGAACAGCTTCGCCGCGAGCCCGCCGCCCCGATAGACGTCGACCTCGAGCCCCAAGCCCGCCGCCACACCGTGTGAGACCTCGACTCCGCTCTTCTTGGCAATCGTTCGAATATTGTCCGTGTCGGCTTGACTCGTCGAGAGGGTGAGTCCGAACGTGCCCTCGACTTCGACCGCCTGTCCGTAATATTCGAGCGTCGGGACGAGATGGTATTGACCGTCCGCGATGGGCAACCGGAAGTCGGCGCCCACGCCGACATGCCAGTTACCCAGGATGTCGACCAAGACCCTGGCGTCGTAGCTGCAGGTGGTCGTCGGTGGAACCTCTGGACAGAAATCGCTGACGTCCCCGGAGACATCGTCAAGATCGAGAACATCGAAATCGAAGTTGTACCGGCTCGCCACGAACCCGTCGTCGAGCGGTTGCTCGAAGTCAGCCTGCATGAAGAGGCGCGGCGCGTAGGGGGACTCTCCGAGGAGCCTCTCGGGCGCGTACAACCGCAAGCCGAGGCGAATGGCTTCGGTGACCGCAGAGTCGCCCCCAGCCGAGCCGGAACTCGTATCGATCTCCCCCGGCATGGTGGGCGAAATTCGCACGGGATCCAAGGAGTCGGGCGAGACCGCGCTGCCATCGAGTCCCTGGACGTGAACCGCGAAGCCCAGGCGAAAGGCCGGGCTCCAGCCTTCCGGAGGGTCGTCTGCGGCATGCGTGGGGGAACTCGAGCCGATGTTGATCAGAGCGACGCTCGCGAGGAAGACGCTCACGAGGAATGCGTGTCGGGATGGCTCGACCGACTTGCGCATGCAACCGGAGTGTCCGCCACGCGAGGCCTGATCTCTGCTCGTACGCCAGGGGGTCATGGGGTTTCCGTCTTATCGCCTTGAGACGCTCTATAAGACCGAGCGACTCGGAGGAATTTTCGCACGGCCGGAGAGACGTCGTATTTCGCGAGGTAGATCTTGAGTCCGGCGGGGTCAGTGCGCAGCATGCGCGCGAGACCCTGCTTCAGCAGCGCCTCGCGCTCTTCGAGGTTTTCTTCCTGCTGAGCCAATTCCATCGCTTCCGAGACTTCGCTGACCATCAAGTATTGCACCAGGGGGAAGATGACCGACGTCATCGTCGGATCGAGATCGATCGCCTTCTTGAGTTCGACGCGAGCCGTGGCCGGATCCTTCTGCAACCAGAGATAGGCTGCTGCCCGCTTGGCCGAACCGGGGTTCTCGGACTCCGGTCGCTGTCTCATGAACTCCATGGCCGCGACGGGATCATCCTTTCCCCACCTCTTGGCAATGGCCGTGAGCGCGTCCCCGACATACTCTTCGTTCGCGATCGTCGGATACCACGCGAGGGCTTCCTCGACGTCACGTGCGACCAGGATTCGAACCGCCTGCATGACGAGCTGGTAGCGCAATTCGATCGCGACCGAGCGGTCGTCCTTTACCTGCTCGACCCATCGGACGAAGGCACCCCGGTCCGCTCTCGTGATTTCGATGAGCGAGAGAATGATCAAGCGACTGCGTTGATCCGCGTCCTCCACCCCCTGTAGCAACTCGAGCAGGACATCGAGAATCTGATTGCGCCCGAGTGCCTCGGCCAACGACTCCTCGCCCTGCTTGAGGACGCCAGGCGGGAACTCGCTCGATAGACTGCGGAGTGTCCGGAGGGTCGACCGGGGGTCCGGACCCTGCACCAACACGCTCAAGATCTCTTCGGAGGCAAACTTCTGGGCCTTGCGATCCTCCCAAGCCAGGACGTTACGCAGCGCGTCTTGGGGATCGGCCTTCGCCCACAGATTTCCGAAAACTTCGGCCTGTCTGGCGTTGCGTCGCTTTATGTCGCGCTCGAAGGTCGTCCGAAACTCTGCGAAGTTGGATTCGTCGACACGTCCGTAGACCGAGGCGAGAAGCATGTGGCGAATGAAGGGGTCGACCTCGTCCAAGGCCAGTTGATAGGCCTCTCCGATATCCGCCCGCCGGTTCTCAGCGATTCGTTCCGCGACGAGCGCCGAATCGATCTGAGTTCCGACGCTCGAATCGGACGGGGATTCCGAATGGCACCCCGACACGAGGAAAATCGAAAACAGGAGAGAGATCGATCCCGACACGCACGCGGCGGTACGCAGGCGACCGCGTCGTCCTCCGATCGCGTCCTTTATCTCGAACCCACTCATCAGAAGCTCACTTTCATCGTTACGCCATAGGTCCGCGGGTCTCCGATCGCGTAGAGGATCGATCCTCGAAAACGCGAAAGGTTGAAAACGTCGACCGTATAGGTCTGATCCGTCAGATTCTCCACCCAACCCGAGATCTCGATATTCTCGCCCGGCATCTGATAGCTGAGCCGCAGGTTCATGATCCAGAGCGCTGATTGCCCCACCAGCTCCGAGTTCTCCGGGCTGAAGAAGACGTCATCCTTGAAGGACCAGTCGAAGCGCGGCACGAACGTGCCGTAGTCGGTGGGCAGCACCCATTGGGCGTATCCGATGAACGAGAACTCCGGGGAGTTGACGAGCTGGGCCCCCGAAAAGTCGATCGTCGTCGTGACCGTGACGGGCGGAACGCCGCCCGGACTCGACTTGATGACGTTCACGAAATCGGTGTAGCTGCTTTCCAACCAGGCGAAAGACAAGAACAAGTTGAAGCCATCGAGAATGGGAGGTCCGAGCCCTTCGAAAGGCCGGAGGTCGATGTCGAATTCGACTCCGATGATGTCTGCATCATCCGCGTTGATCAGCTGATTGACCGGCACGCCTCCCGCCGTGTTTCGCAGACGAAACACCTGGATGTCGTTGTAGTCGTAGTAGAAAAACGCGAAGTTGAGCCTCGCGCGGGCGTCCCACCAGAGGGACTTGAGCCCGACTTCCATCGAGTCGACCTGTTCCGGATCGACCGGGGTCGTGAGTGAATCGCCTCCGGCCACGCTCGCGGGCGAGAGCACGAGGCCGTTGATATGGGGCCCTTTCCATCCTCGGGCGTACTTGGCGTAGAAGGTGACATCGTCCGTGGGCAGGTAGCTGAACGTGATGTCCCATGCGACGCCGGGCTCTTTCGCTTCACTCTTTTCGTCCTGGACGAAGTTGGTGACGTTGGGGGAGGTCGGATTGATTCGCTGAACCAGGCGGTTGACCGAACTGCCCGAAAGGATCAGCTCCTTGTTCTCGTGATTGAAGCGCCCGCCGATGTGAACCGCCAACGTCTCGCTGGGCTCCCAATCGAGTTCTCCGTACACGGCGTAGTAGCGAGTTCGCATCTCGTACGATTGGAGGCGGACGTCGAGGAATGAGAGTTCGAACTCGTTGTCGACCTCGAGCGACTCGTAGAGGAACATTCCCGCGAGCTGGAAGCTCAGCCCCTCCGAGCCGTCCCATCCGACTCGGCCCTCTCCTGTGATCTGCCATGAGGTGTTCGCAAGGAGGGGCTCGAGGGCCTTGTAGGGATTGCCGTCGAGATTGAGATCGACCTCCCGCTTGTTCCACTCGTACCCGACGATGAGCTTGTTGGTCCAGTTTCCGGAGACGAGCGTTGCGGAGATGCTCGAACCGAAGAGATCGAGCTTCTCCTTCTCGACGTTGTTGTAGTCGCCCTTGAAGGGCTCGCCTCCGTAGGGGTCTCGGATGATCCCGTTGAGTGGACCCCCGGGAATCCCCTGATCATTGAACTGATTGTCCGGGTCGGCGTATCCGCTCGCGTCGCGTGTCGCGATCGGAGTGTTGATCCCGGGCTCTTTGGCAGATCCCGCCTGGCGCGCGCCGACCAGCTGGAACTGTCGCGCGTCACCCCGATTCTGACCGCCGTGGAAGTTGACGAGCACATCGAGCCCGTCCAGCACATCGAGCTCGAACCGAAGGAGTGCGCGTGTTGCCCAGTTGTTGACATCGTTCACCCGGTCCTTGACCGGCGCTTTCGTGCCGACCACCCAGTCCTGCCCACCGAATGCCGACGGTGACTTCGTCGTCGCGTTGTAGCACTGCACGTGCACGCGCTGGACAAAGGACGAGGTCGAAGTCTCACCGGGCACCGGACTTTTGTATTCGGGATCGCCGCACCGGTTCTTCGTCGTGCCGCCTCGACGGCTCATCTTTCCCGCGATCCGCATCGAGAGCATGTCCGGAACGAGTACAGCCTCGGTCGCACCTTCGACATCGATCTGCATAAAACGGCCATAGGTCGCGCTGACGTAACCTCCGGGCGTCCCCGTTGGTTTCCGACTGAGGACACGGATCGCACCCGCCGAGGCGTTTCGTCCATAGATTCCGCCCTGCGGGCCGCGGAGAACGTCCAGGTTCGAGACATCGAATAGCTGCGAGAGCTGGGCCGCGGGAGAATTCATGTAGATGTCGTCGTTGTAGACCGCGACCGAGGACGACGAGTTCGCGTTGAAGTCGCGGAGACCCACCCCTCGGATGAAGAGCGATGGATTCGAAGCGGCGAAGGGGGTTCGAATCTCGAGGTTGGGAGTGAACTGTGAAATGTCGGAGAGGTCGCTTGCCCCGAGCGCTTCGAGGTAGTCGGCATCGAACCCGACGACCGAGACCTCCTGGCTCTGGAGCAGCGACGCAGAAGTGGTTCCGACAACGACCATCTCTTCGATTCCCGCAAAGGGATCGTCTTCGGCTGCCTGGGCCCACGAAAACGGGGCGAACAGGATTGCAGCGAAGCTCATCGACGTGCAGGCGGACAGGAAGAGATCAGCGGCACGGGAACGGACGCGTCCGCCGATCAGGTGTCGCGAGTTGTCGCGAAACATGAGCATCTGATCGGACTGTTCATTGCAATTCCAGGGCAGCGGGGTCTCGGTCTTGGTCGACGAACGGGCGGGTTCGAATCGAAATCGCAAGTGCTTAGTCCTCGACTGAATAGCCAAGCGCTCGCAGTTGGCGCAGGTGCATCTCGTCCAGCTCGATCTCGGGAGCGCCGCCTTCCCACGGAGATGCTTGGTCCAAATATTCATCAACCCGCGCGCGAAGGGCCACCACGATACCATGAAACGAACTCGCGACATCTGTCAATTCTCCCGGATCCTCGGCGACATCGAAGAGACGGTCCTGATCCGGGGACTGCGAGTCATGTATCAGGCGGTAATTTCCCGCACGAATACCGACCATGGGGGCCGCATCCATGTCCTTCTTGCCCCACGACCGATCGAGGTGAGAAATCATCAATTCCCGATCGGGTGTCGTCCGACGCTCCAGCAGAAGGGGGAGGAGCGACGTGCCGTCTCTTTCCTTGGGGCCGGTCACGCCGACGAGGTCGTAGATCGTCGGCCAGACGTCGATGTTCTCCGTCGGGAAGGGGACGACGATTCCCGTATTCATTCGAAAGGGTGGAATGAGCAGGAAGGGAGTTCGCACGACTTCGCTGTGGAGATTTCGCGCGTGTCCCTCCGATCCGTGTTCTCCGAATGCCTCGCCATGGTCGGAAACGAGCACGACGAGCGTCGTTTCAGCGAGGCCGAGGGAATGAAGCTCCTTCATCATCATGCCGATCTGCTCGTCGGTCCATCGAACGGAGTTGTCGTACGCGTCGGAGTAGCTCGATCCGAAAAGCGCGTGGTCCGGCGTCGTGATGTATTGATGAACGTCCATCATGTGCAAGTAGAGGAACCAGCGGCGATCGCCGTTCGCTCGCATGAACTCGATCGCGGAGAAGACGAGATCGACGTCCGTGCCGTCGATTCGGCCCGCTCCCGGAGCACGCCGCATCGTCGACGGCGCCTGCTGGCCCCTCGGCGTCAGGTAGACCTCGAAACCCTGGCCGAATCCAAAATTGGGGGCGACCCATCCATTTCGCCAGATTCCGACCGTTGTGAAGCCGTTCGCCGCCAGGATCTCCGCCGGCATCTCGGCCTCGGGAGAGATGACATCGCGATGACTGAGCACCTCCGTGCGAGCCGGGATGAGACTCGTCCAGAGAGACGCCATCGAAGTCTTCGTCCACGAGGACTGAGCCCAGTGCTCTCCGAATCGGATTCCCGTCTTGGCAAAATAGTCGAGCGAGGGGGTGGTCTCCCGCTCGTAGCCATAGGCGCTCATCCGATCGGAGCGCAGCGTGTCGACCACGATGAAAAGGATATTGAGATCGTTTCGGTCCGGAAGAGTCGATAGATCTTCGAGTGTGCCGATCGGTCGCTGGTCAGGATTCTCGAATTCTTCCGATGTGCAGCCGAGCGTGAGCAACGTCGCGGTCACGCCGATGGACAGCAGGAAAGTACGAAGACCTTCGCGAATCATGGATCGACTCCCGATCGAAGTTGCGAAAGCAGGTCACGCGCCTCGCTCGCTTCAGTGAAATCGCCCAATCGGAGCGCGTCGTCGATCGCCTCCGCCGCTCGAGTCGTGTCCCCGAGTTCGATGAGCGCCCGTCCCATCAGGTACAACAACCGGGGATCCGATTGCGCGCCCGATTCGATGGCGGCCGCGATCGCCGCCGCCGCCTCGCCGGGCTCAGCCCGCGCGAGCCGTAGCTCGGCAAGAAGCGAAGCGCCGGCGTCGGGGTCGCCTTCGTTGAAGCGCGCGGCCCATCGGGCCCACACGAGCGTCTGCTCGCCAAAGTCACCGCGATCGAACCCGATTCGCGCGAGCGCTCGCGCGGCTCGGCCGTGCCAGGGATGCTCGACGAGCGCCTTTCGGTACCGTCGCTCTGATTCTTCGTCGCGACCTGCCCCCATCGCCACGTCTGCGAGTCCCATGGCCGCACCGAGTCGGCTGGGTTCTGCATCGAGCACGCGCTGGAAGGCGGCTTCCGCCTCGTCCCACTCGCCGGCGTCGAGGAGCAGCCGCCCGAATTCGATTCCCGCCTCGAGAAACATCGGATCGCGCTCGACCGAAAGGCGCGCCGCGGCGGTGGCCTGCTCTGGCTCGCCCAGGGAACGGTGGACATACGCCCAAGCGAGTTCGATTCCCGCGGACTCGAGCGCGGTCGCTCGGATCGCTCGGAGTCGATCGAGTGCCGCGAGCTTGTCGACTTCTCCGCCCTCGGTCATCAGGCGAAACCACAGGAAGAGAGACTCGTAGTGATCGGGCTGCTCGAAGAGCCCAGCGCTCTCGAGGTGCTCGATGGCCTTCGTACGTCCCTCACGCCCCAGGACTTCGCTGGCCTGGTCGGCGAGCGCCTGATCCTGCCACCCGAACTCGTCGCCCAGTTGGTCTCGTGACTCCTTCGCCACCTCGAACGCGCCAATCCGCGAAGCCAGGTTGGCGAAGAGACGCAACGCATCGGGGTCGTCTCGAATCTGCCCGAGCAGAGTGGACAGCGAGTCGGCGGCCGCCCCGACCTGCCCACTCGCGAGCTGCATGCGGGCCAGTACCAGACCCGCGTCGGACGCAGCCGGATCGGCCCTGAATGCATCTCGGTAGGGGGTGATCCCGAGATCGAACTCACCGATCTCCATCGCTGCTCGACCGGCGAGGTAGCGAGCGCCGACATTGGAAGGCCAGTACTTGAACGACTCTTCGAACAGCGGCAGTGCCGTTTCGGGCTCCCCCTGTTCGAGCGATAGGCGCGCCCTCAAGAGAATCGGATAGACCACTTCCTGCGAGTCCTCGTCGAGGCTCTCGATGATGTGGGTGACTTCGTCGACTTGCGCAGCCCGGATCAGGATGTCGCCAAACGCGAAACGAAATTCAGAGGGAAGAGTCGACCATGAAAAATCCGAAGCGCCGGGCGCGTGCCCCGTCTGCTTCTCGACGGCCCGATAGACGGCGTCGCGCGCGCCTTCGAGATCTTCCCACGCGACCCGGTAGTCCGCGAGCGTCAGAAGGGGGCGATGAGAGTCCAGATCCTCTGCCGCCTGATTCAGCTCCCGCGCGGCCCCGTCGCGATTTCCGCCTGCCGCATAGCGCCCGGCAAGTGCGATTCGGAGGCGCAGCCGGGTGCGTCCCGGTCCGGAAATGGCGGTTTCGAGCGCCGACGTGGCTTCTGCGATCTCGCCCTGAGCGTCGAGAAACAGGACCCACGGGAGCAGGACATCGGGCTCGGTCGGGTAGCGCTCGAGGCATTCGAGAAGCATTCGGCGCGCGCGTTCGTCCTCGCCGTGCTGATGCTCGAAGAGCGCTGCCGACGCGCAATGCCGACCTCTCAAAGCGAGCGTTCCTCCGGAGGACGCGATTCTTTGGCCCAGCTCCGCGATCGCCTCTCTCGCTTCCTCGAACAGCTCGAGCTTGGTCAGCAAATCGACATGCGCCTCGCGCGCCGCGAAATCGCTCGGGACCAGTTCGATGAGGATCTCGAGATCTTCCAGCGCTCTTTCGTAGTCGAGTTCGCGCATGTGCGCCTGAGATCGCAATTGGCGCAATCGAGGCATTTCCGAGGCCACGGCGATCAGCCGGTCCAACTCCTTGATCGCTGCCGGAGCATCGCCGCCCGCGAGATTGGCTCGAGCATGGAAGTAGGCGACGTCCGATTCGGGTGCGGCCCCTTCGGCGGCGCGAGTGAGGGCCCAGAGGGCCAGGCTCGGCTTGTCGTTCAGCAGGAGCGCCTGGCCGTATTTCTCGAGTGCCTCCATAGGAACGATCTGCTGGGAGACGACGGGCCGCAGGAGGTTGACGGCCTTCTGATATTGCCTCTTTTCGATGAGGCCGTTCGCGCGCTCGATCCGTTCTTCCGCCTGTGCAGGCGCGAGTGTTTCCCTCCGGCTGGGCGCCAGTCCTGAGTTTTCGACCTGCGCGCTCTCCCCCCCCCGGTCGCACGCAAGAAGGAGGCTGGTGATGAGCAGGAGGCCCCAGGCGACCTTGAGGCCTTTGCGCGGGGTTCGTAACCCGATCTGCCCCTCGGGGTGAATCCGGTTCAGGCAAAAACGCAACGAAAGTGATGACTCGGCGTCAGCCGAAAGACGCCCGGGTAGCAAGATTCTAATAGACATCAGTTTCCCGCTGGGCGTAGAATCGATTTTAGAGTTGCAGGGAGGTCCCGACGGCTGCGAGAACGATTCCGAAACAGAGTTAACAGCGAGAACTTCGCTCGGGCCTCGTCTGGAATCGATTCGATCATCATGCCCTCCGGAAGGTGAAGGTATAGGTGGTGAAGGTGAGGCGTGGGGCCTGTCGGTCATTCAGAATCAAGCCAGCGAGTTTGGAAGACGTTTCGGAGAGCCGTGTCACAGGGTGTTCCAGGGAGTTGAGTGACTTCATGAACCGCCCCGGTGGCGTCTCTCGGATGTTCTCGGATCGGCTCCTGGAGCCGGACAATCAGAGCGACATTTGTGTCGCATAGGAGTTACGAAAATGCAATCGACAGACTCGGGTACGAGTCGACTGTTGGGCAGCTTTTGCGTTGCCCTGGTCGCACTCGCATTCTTAATGGTCGCGACGCCGGCCCTATCCCAGACCGTTTCGCTCTACCACGGCACTCTGGCGATCGGCTTCGGTGATCCGGAGAACGCCCCCGGTGGTACGCGGGTCCTTCCGATCGGCACCCTGACGCCCGACTTCGCCAACAACGGCGTGCCGGCCTGCGCGAACGCCAACCCGTTCGCGCCGGCGACAATCGCGACACTGCCCGTCGTTGGTTTCGCAACGCAGGGAGTGGGTGCTCCGGCCTCAGTGATGTTCGCGGGTGCCACGCCCATCAACATCTCGGCGGCGACCGGTGGTGGCCAGGATCCGATCAATGGCTGCCTCGTCATCTTTCCTCCGTGGTTGGGCAACCAGCTGCGGTCCCGCGTGCAGGTCGGTAGTCAGGCCTGGCCTGGCAACCAGCTCAACGCGCTTCAGACTGCCGCGACGGGTGCTGCTGGCGGCACGTTGTCTGCCGGCGGTGGCATCCCCGCGCCGACCGCGTTTTCGCCTGTCGGCTTCTATGGGACCGGCATGAGCGGAATGCAGACCATCAATCCCGGCGTGGCCAACTTCGGCGGTGGTGTTCCGATCAACAACAACGGTGCGGTTCAGCTCGGCGTCAACATCCCGCCCTTCACCGGTATCGGCGGCGTGCCGCTCGCGACCTTCGGGATTCGACCCTACGTCGAAGGCCTCCTGCCCACCGGTCCCGCCGTCTTCGGAACGTCTGCCGTCGATATCACAGCGACACAGATTCCGGGGGGGAATGGTGTCCGGCAGAGCTTCCCCTACACCTGGAAGCTCCGAACGCCCGGACCGACGACGACCAACATGGCCGTGTTTGCGGGCTCCGTCACGCTGCCCTTCACGGCCAACCAAGGTTGGCAGCAGGGCGCGACTCAGACAGCTGGCGGCGGAACACCGATCCAAACCCAGGGTCTCTTCAAGGGCATCTTCCAGAAGTGGACGACGGGTCAGGTCATCCACACGGACATGTCGGGTATGTACACGACGGATCGAACGGCAACGGGCCATGACTGGACCGCTGGGCAGTTCGCCTCCAACGCCACGACGGCTGTTTTCGGCACGACTCGCAAGCTTCAGCTCGTGACGCCCTGGTCGGCGGCGATCCAGAAGAACGGCTCTTCGCCCTTTGCGGGTCTTCTCGCAGGCGTGCCGGACTTCGGTTTCGGTGGTGTCGCGATTCTGACGCTCGACCTGCAGCCGGCTCCCGAGCCGGCAACGCTGTCGATGCTCGGCTTCGGTGTGGCTGGACTGATCGGCCTCGGAGCGATGCGACGCCGTAACGGCTAGCGGATCGTTCAGCTAAGGCCCAACATCTGGGGCGGCGGTCTCTTGTCGAGACCGCCGCCCCTTGTGTTTTCAGGAGCCACTCTGGCCTCTTTGGGAAACATCTCGATGATCGATCTCGAGTCCTCCCGCACCGGTGGGGGAGCCGATCCGCGCCGCGACCCGGAACCCCGTTGGCCACGAGCTGAGGAATCGCCGTGAGCGGGCTTCCCGACGATCGGGGGGACGAGCGCCAGACCCGCTCGGTGGCTCCCGCCGTAACGACGCCCTTCTGGGACGGGCTCTTGACGGGCGGTCTGTCGCTCGTCGGAATGGGCGCGGTCCTCGTCTTCGTTCTTCTCGGCGGCAAGATCGCCTTCGTCGAGGCCGACTGGTTCGCGCTGACGATCCTGGTCAACTCACCGCATTTCATGGCGTCGTATCGGCTTCTCTACGCGTCGACGAGCGAGGTGCGTGCGAATCCCTGGTCGGCGCTGTACATCCCGGCAGTTCTTCTGGCCATCCTCGCATGGTGCTTGCTTGCGACGGCGCCTGGCGTCATCGTGCAGTGGCTCGTTCTACTCAGCTCGATCTATCTGGCCTGGCACTACACCGGACAGGCCACGGGAATGGTGGCCTCGTTCAGTCATCTGTGTGGCGTCCGCTACTCGACGCGAGAGCAGTTCCTGATCCGTTCCGGCCCGCGCAGCCTGCTGGTCCTCCACGTGCTCTTCGCGTTGTCGGGCCGTCTTCCGCCCGGCGGCACCATCGATCCGAGAGTCTACGTCCAGGCTTATACGGTTGTTTTCATCGCGACCTGTGTGGTGATTGTCGTGAGCGCGGTCGCCGGGGGTTGGGGCTTCGCGTCCGCTCGTCGACGGGGTGAAAAAATCCCCGTTCGAGCGATCCTGCCCTGGGCCTCGCTCTACCTCTGGTACCCGTTCTGGTACCTCGTACCCGGGGGCTTCTTCTGGGTCCAGCTGTCCCACGCCCTGCAATACCTCGCCTTCCCGCTACGTGTCGAGGTGAATCGCTACTCCGAGAAGGCAGAGCGGATGCCGCGGCAGAGGAAGCTGTGGACCGCACTCGTCTACGGGGGGCTCGTGCTCGCCGGCGCGGTCATCCTGCACGGTCCACCACTCGCGGCCCACGCCTTCGGGGAGGGCTGGTATTCCACGCCCCGGGCGAGGGTGCTTCTCCTGGCGCTCACGAGCTGTGTCGCGATTCACCACTACTTCGTCGATGGCGCGATCTGGAAGCTTCGGAATCCGCGCGTCCGCAGGAGCCTCTTCAGCCACGTACGCCCACGAGATGCGGCACCGGTTGCGTAGAGTAGAGGGCGTGTTGGGTCTTGAAGAAAATATTCGGCCCGGTGTACGACGAACGGATCCGCCCGGCTTCTCAGCCGCCGGCCACGTCCGTGTCGAGAGGACGGGTGAACACGTACTCGAAGGGTTCGATGACGTACCGGTCCAGATCTGCCGCCCAGACCGTCGAGTCTCGGTTGATCGGTGACATGATCGCGTTGAAGAGCATGGCCGGGTGTAGCAACACGACGCCGCCGATCATGCGCACGACGCCCGCGGGTCGAAAAAAGACTGCGTCGATGGTCCTCCCCGCTACCTCGCCGAAGTCCAGGGCAGCGGCCGGCCGCGGGGTGCTGGTGACCGTAAACGCAATCAACAGAATGAACACAGCCCGCCCGATCTTCGATTTCATCCCGATCCCTCCGTATACCCGTATCCGTACCCGTACCCGTACCCGTACCCGTACCCGTACCCGTACCCGTACCCGTACCCGAATCCGAGACGATACCCCGATCCGGAGGGACCCGCCCGATGGGGGCGTGGACGGCCGGTCGAGATCCGCGCTCCCCGAGCGGGTCGAATGGTTTCTGATCGGCCTCCGAGCGGGACGTGCACCCAGGGCCCGCTCGTTTCGATTGGCCGAGACACTCGAACGTCATAAACTTGGCGGGTGGGCACCGCGTCATCGGTGAGGCTCGGGTCGCCTTAGTGCGCTCGAGAATCGGGATGTGCGAATGTACTCGGAGGTAGGCGGACGATGGCGGTCGGAGGGATCTTCCCAAATCGTCCGAATTTCGGCCGACCGATGGCCCGGGCGTCCTGGCTCATGGGGCCGTCCGAGGATCTACTTTTCCTCATCGCGACTCCGGTCCTGCTCCTCCCGATCTTCGCGCTGGCACAGCGCATCTGGTCCGACGGGGCCATCGTCTTTGCCGTCACGATCTTCGGCGCGAATGCGCATCATTTGCCCGGCCTCCTTCGGGCCTACGGGGATCCGCAATTTCGCCGACGGTTTCGCTGGCGTCTCAGCCTCGCCCCCATCGGAATCGCGGGCGTTTGTCTGACCTTCTTCCATCTCGAGCTGCACGGCCTGCTCTTTGTCGCCTTCGTCTGGGGGATCTGGCATGCGCTGGCCCAGGTGTACGGGGTCGGAAGGATCTACGACGCGCGGGCGAGCCTGCTTTCCCCCGTGACGGCACGCCTCGACAAGGCGCTCTGTATCGGGTGGTTCTTCGGGGGCTTTCTGTTCTCGCCACACCGAATGAACCTGGTTCTGACCGAGATCTACCGCTGCGGGCTTCCGGCCATTTCGCCGGAAGTGCTGACGGGTTTTCGGGTCGTGTGGATGGCGGGGACCACCGGAATCACGCTGGCCTGGATCTGGAATCAGACTCGCCTCTCGCGCAGAAAGCAGGGTAACCCGGTCAAGCTCGTGCTCTTCTCATCGAGCATCCTGTTCTGGTGGTACGCGAATATCCCCATCGAGAGCGCGGCGGTCGGGGTGGTTCTCTTCGAAGCGTTTCACGACGTTCAATATCTCACTACGGTCTGGCTGTACAACAAGAGGCTCGCGAACAAGGCGGAGAGGATCGGAGCCTTTACCAAGCTGATCTTCCGGCCGGGCTTGATCGGTCTGACGATCTACGTCGGCTTCTGTTGGGTCTACGGCTCTGCGGGTTTGATCGGCAAGCAGATATTCGGAGAGGGGGCGACGACCTCGATCGGTGCCCTCGTTGTGACCTCGCTGCTACTGCACTTCTACTACGACTCGTTCTTGTGGAACGTTCGTGAGAAGTCGGTACAGGACGACCTGGGACTCAAGGTCGATGCACCGACTCCGGATCCCATCGGAACCTCTCGGCGCTTTTCGCTTGCCGTGCCCGGCCTCGCCTGGGCCTGGTTCGTACTCCCCCTCACGGCGCTGCTCGTGATTCAGCTCGGAGGGCTGGGTGCCCTCGAATCGGATTGGCGTGCCAAGCTTGCCTACTCGCTCCCGACGAACGAGAAAGCGCTGCTCGGCCTGGGCGAGTCGCTTTTCTCGAGGGGGGAGGACCGTGCCGCCCTTCAGACGATCGAACGCGCGGCCGAGTTGAACCCCGGGAGTATCGTTGCCTTGCGGGACCTCGTGGAAGCCTACTCACGATTGGGTCAGCGAGGGGGGGCGGACCTGGCCCTCAC
>JAPYTP010000049.1 GCA_029941885.1 Myxococcota bacterium | reverse complement strand
GTTCTCGATCGTCTGTTCCTTGCGCTCAATACCGGTGATGAGCGTTCGAACGTTGATGATCCGTTCGCCCTTTCGGCCGGAGATGCGAGCCCAATCATCCGGATTCGTGGTATTCGGGAGATCTTCGTTCTCCTTGAACTCCTCCCGCACCGACTCGGACATGTCGTCCGCTGTGATCCCGTGTTCCCCGCCGCCGATCAAGCGCTTGACGGCTTTCCGCTTGGCACGAGCGACGATGTTCTCGAGCATCGCCCCGGACGAGAAGTCCTTGAAGTAGAAGATCTCACGTTCGCCCTTGGCGTAGGTGACCTCCAGGAACTTGTTCTCGTCACCGTCGGAGTACATGTTGTTGACGACCTCATCGATCATCTGCCTGCAGGCCGTTTCCTTGTCGCCACCGTATTTCGCAACCGAGTCCTCGTGGAGCGGCAGATCCGCAGTGAGGTATTTCCCGAGAATCGACTTCGCCGCTTCTCGATCCGGTCGCGACACCTTGACCTTGAGGTCGAGGCGACCGGGGCGGAGCACCGCAGGATCGATCAGATCCTGTCGATTGCTCGCACCGATCACGATCACGTTCTCGAGTGACTCGACACCATCGATCTCAGAGAGGAACTGGGCCACGACCGTGGCCTCCATGTCCGACGAGATTCCCGATCCGCGCATCCGAAAGAGAGAATCCATCTCGTCGAAGAAGACGACGACCGGGACATCCTGGCTTGCCTTCTCCCGGGCTTTCTTGAAGACCTCCCGCAGCTTGCTCTCCGTCTCACCGACGTACTTATTGAGCAGCTCCGGGCCCTTCACGTTCAGGAAGTAGGCTGTCGTTGTCTTGCCCGTTTGGTTTTCGATCCGCTTGGCGAGGCTGTTCGCGACCGCCTTGGCGATCAACGTCTTGCCGCATCCGGGCGGGCCGTAAAGCAGAATGCCCTTGGGCGGGCTCAATTTGTGCGCGCGGAACACGTCCGGGTGCAGGTAGGGCAACTCGACCGAATCTCTCAGGATTTCGATCTGATCGCCCAGTCCCCCGATGTCCTCGTAGGTCACATCCGGAATCTCCTCGAGCATCACCTCTTCGACCGACGACTTCGGCAGTTTCTCGAACGCGTATTGCGTTCGCATGTCCACCAGAAGCGGGTCGCCCACCTTGATGTGCTCTCGGCGCAGAGGTTCCGACAGCGTGACCACCCGTTCGTCGTCCGTGTGACCGCTCACGATCACGCGGCTGTCCGAGATCGAGTCCACGACGGTGCAGACTTCACCACGTTGGGTGTACTCGGCGCCCTCGATGACGTTGAACGCCTCGTTGAGGACGACGTACTGTCCCTCATCCAGTTGAAAGGGATCCAGATTCGGGTGCACGTTGACCCTCATGGGCCGACCGTCCATCAAGATCTCGGAGGTTCCATCCTTGTTGGCCCGGATGAAAATGCCGTAGGTGTTCGGCGGTGCGCAGAGCTTGTCCACCTCCTCCTTGAGGAGCTCGATCTGCTGCTTCGCTTCCTGGAGCATCGCCACCAGTTTTTCGTTCTGCCGTTCCGCATCGCGGTGCTGGGTGCGCGCCTGGTCATAGCGGCGCCGAAGCGTCTCGAAGTCGGCGAGCATTCGGTCGAGCTGATGTCGGAACTCGTTGGAGTCGCTGCCGAAGAAACGCATCGCGTCCTGCAGACGTTCGGCTTCGCTCTCGGGGCGTCCGCCGCTCGGCGGCCCACCGTCGCCGGGCCCACCGGTGCGCGCTGCGCCCGGGGCCCCCGGGTATCCCGAGTCCAGGTCCGAGTCATCATTCGGCCGTCCGCCCGCAGGGGTAATTCGCCGCATGACATCGCGCACGAAGCCCTTCCGTCCCGAGCCCGGTCCCTGCGATCCAGAGTCCGAATCATGTTCGCTCATCGCGCCGTCTCCTCTTTCTTCGCCGTGGCATGCTTGCCTCTGGAATGGACTCGGCCCGCAAGTTCTTGCGGAGTAGAACGTCCATCCCAACTCTTAGCCAATGAGACTTGCAAAGGCTGTGCCGCAATCCGATAGAGGTCCATCCCGGTTCTCTCCGAGCCTTCGATCCCTTCCTTTCCAATGTCGGGACGGGCGGATCGACTCGGGAGCTGACTGCGGAGTGCTTCGGGTGAAACTGGGGAGGTGACAGAAAAGGGAGCAAATACGCTGAGTGAATCGATGAAGAGATCATCCTGGGGCACAACGATCGCCTTGGAGGCTGAGGGGGATCCCAAAAGTGCTGCGCAATCAAAGCGTTCGATCGACAGTCCCGCGAGGAAGCCAATCGGGTGGGCTGCTTGGGGAGGTGGGGAGCTGCGCGAGGCTGCGCTTAGCGTGACGTGTCTCGAGCCATGTGCTCGGGCTCGCACGGCCCGACTCGGGTTCAAGAACGTCGTGACGCGCGTTATGTGTCGCTGCCGAGCGCCAGGCTCTCCCGGCGAACCGATGATCCCGCGAATCATCATGACGGGAAGGCCGCTCATCCCTTCCTCTTTTCCCTCCTCCGAAAGTGCCTGGCCTATCGACCTGATGGGTGCCTCAATAGAACTTCGGCTGCGCGTCAATGCTTCGAACCCATCGAAATTGAAGCTGTTTTTGGATTTTTTCAGTTTATCGGCTGCGCTACAAGTGTCAACCGGATCCAGTGGGCAGTGATACCCATAAACCCTTGTTCTAGAATGCTTTAGCCGTTCGAATGTGAACACCTCGGCTCCGATCGGTGCACTTTGCACGCCGTCTCGTACCCACATCTGCCCAGCCCCCACTCGGCGATCCGGCACTCTTCAGTCAATGAGTGAGTACCCCTTCTGATTTCTATGGTTTCGGACTATCTGACTGCAAACTCAGGCGGCATCCAACCGCCTCAAATAGCGGATTTCAGACGAAATCGTCGAGAATGCGCCGCGCCTAGCTACACCCCAATTGCGCGGCATTCGCGTTGCACCAAATTGCGGAGCCTTTGGGGGCGGAAGCGAAGTGCCCACAAAACCGACGGCCAGTTCCGAGACGGCCCTGGGTGCCCGACGGGGCTCAGCCGGCCGGCGAACCGGCGTAGTCGATGAACTCGACGCCCTCTGGAACCTCGAACTCGAAAAAATCGGCCGGCGGCGCTCGATTCACCTCGATCCCGAGAAAGCGGATCTGAGTCCGATTCCCGAAGAGATCGACGACCGAGGTTTCCACGATGTCGCCCGAAGTGGTGTTCGCGACGAGACCTAGTCGCTCGTAGCTGGCATCGCTCATGGGCGTCAAGTCGAGAGTGATGATTTCGCCCCGGCAAGCGGTGGCCCGCACGAAAAAGGCATCGAGGATCTTCCCGTCGCCGAGCAGGAATGAGAGGGCCGCGCCGCTCAGATAGCCCGCGGTCACCTCGAGCCGGGTCGCCGTTCCACCACCGACATCATGGATCCAGAGCGTCTGGCCGTCACTGACGACGACGCTGGCATCCGGGGCCGCGTAGGTCCATCGCATCTTGCCGGGTTTCGCGAATACGACCCGTCCCGTCTTGGGCGCCGAATCCATCAGCGGCTCGCCGCCGAAACTCGCAGACTGACTCACCTGCGCGAAGTCGGCCTGTAGATCACGAATCCCGTCGTATCGCGCCTGCACGCGGCGCGCCGTGGCCTCGCCCACGCCTTCCGCACAGGCGACCGCCGCGTCGCTCCCCTCCGCCACGCCCCGGTCCCCATCCACCAGATCTTCACCGGCGTGGCCCACGCCAGCGAGGACAGAAGAAGCCAACACGGTCAGGACGAGCGCCGAGCATGATCCCGTGCGGCATCGATTTCGTCTGTAATCAACGGGGTTGCGCACCACGACCACCTCGCTCGCTTTCGAGCCCGGAGCCGCTCGGGACATCCGCGTTCCGTCGGCATCCCCACGCCCGGGTCCACACGAAATTCGAGTGTTACTCGTCTTCCTCGACCGGCATCGGCAGCAGGACTTCCCGCCCCTTGGAGCCTATCTGAGGACCGATCATGCCTTCGAGTTCCATCTGCTCGATGATCCGAGCTGCTCGGTTGTAACCCACCTTGAGCCGCCGCTGCACATAGGAGATCGAGGCATTTCTGGTTTGAGCAACGATCTCCACCGCCTGATCGTACATCTCGTCGACATCCTCGCCGCGGGTCTCGACCCTTTCGGCCTCGGCATTGGCCCGCAACAGATCCTCGTCGAAGACGGGGCGCCCCTGTTCCTTCAGGAAGGAAACGAGGCTGTGAACTTCGGTCTCGCTCACAAAGGGACCATGGATTCGCTGAAGCACAGCGGTTCCGGGTGGCAGAAAGAGCATGTCCCCCATGCCGAGCAGATCATCCGCTCCCTTTTGATCGAGGATCGTCCGACTATCCGTGCCGCTCGAGACCTGAAACGATACGCGGGCGGGGAAATTCGCCTTGATGACGCCCGTGAGCACGTCGACGCTCGGACGCTGGGTTGCGAGGACGAGGTGGATACCGGCGGCGCGAGCCATTTGAGCGAGGCGTTGAAGCGATTCCTCGACGTCCTTGGCCGCAGTCATCATCAGATCTGCGAGTTCATCGATCACGACGACGACATAAGCCAGTTCCTGCCATTCGATTTCGTCGCCCTCGACCTGGCCAGGCTTCAGCTTCAGTTGGAAGGACTCCTCGCCCTCCGCGAGGCACTTGCGCGCCTTCTCGTTGAATTGATCGATGTTGCGCACACCCGTCGCGCTCATCATCTGATAGCGCTCTTCCATCTTGCGCACGATGCCCTGGAGTGCGGCCGCCGCACGCTTCGGACTCGTCACCACATCGGCGATCAGATGCGGAATTCCGTCGTAGATCGACAGCTCGAGCATTTTCGGGTCGATCATCAGGAGTTTCAGATCGTTCGGCGTGGCGCGACAGAGCAGCGAGCAAAGAAGGGAGTTCAAGAAAACGCTCTTGCCCGTGCCCGTCGATCCGGCGACCAGCAGATGCGGCATCTTCGCCAGATCAGAGGTCACGGCATTCCCGAAGATATCCTTGCCCATCGCGACCGAGAGCACGCCCTTGCTCTTCCGGAAGCTCTCGGACTCCAACACCTCACGCAGGAATACGGTTTCGCGCTGCGGATTCGGCACCTCGATTCCGACGACGGACTTGCCGGGCAACGGCGCGATGATGCGAATCGAGATCGCTCGCAGCGCCATCGTGAGATCATCCGTCAGGTTCACGATCTTGTTGACCTTGATTCCCGCCGCCGGCTCGTATTCGTACATCGTGATCACGGGGCCGGGATGGACGCGCACGACCCGTCCGGTCACACCGAAGTCCGCGAGCTTCTTCTCGAGGATCTTCGAGTTCATGAGGAGCGAGTCGCGGTCGTAGGTCCGTTCGCCGCCGAGTGGGGGCGCGAAGAGGGAAACGTCCGGAAGTCGGAAAGGCCCGCTCGGCCCCGCGTCGTGGAAGCGAAACGCCTCCTGCTCCGGCTTTCTCGTCAATCGGCGCTCTTCGTCGTGGTCGACGATGTCGGGCCCGTCTCCCGGGCGCAGCCTACGCGCGGGCGGCGGGTTCTCGCTGTCCGTCTCGGCGAGTACCTCGATCGGCGCCGGGGGTTCTTCGACCGCACGAGAGGCATCCTCGAAGGACAATTCGGGTTCGCGCCGTTCCTGCACCCGCGTACGTCTCGCGCGCTGTTCCCGTCGCACGGGAATCGAAGTGACCCATTCGCGGAGTCGAATCGCAGTGCGGCCCACTCCGACAACGACCCTCCGCGTGGCCCGAAGACACGCCTCGGCACCGACTCGCGCCTGGCTGAAAATCCAATCCCCCGCCCAGAGCGCCCCGCCTCCCGCCCAGGCGCCCGCACGCCCGATCAAACCGAGCGTCGCGCCGGTGGAGATCCCGGTGAGCGACAGGATGCCAACGCTGAGCAAGAGCGTCGTGAGCACCATGGCCCCGGCGCTGCCAAAGAGGAGCGTTGCGTAGTGGGACCCCCGCCCGCCGAGCCAACCGGGCTCGATCCAGGGAATCGCCTCGGGTGCCAGGTCGAAGAGCAGCGGAGGGAGTACCGCGACCGGAGGAATCAGCAGCACTGCGCCGATCCAGAAACGCGCGAACAGACCCGGAAAACCCAGACTCATCACCAGGCGACCCCCGAGGAAGGCACAGGCCGCGACCAGTACCACCGACCCCGCACCCAACCCGCGCAGCAGGATCCCAGCCAGGGTCGCCCCGACCGGCCCCGCGCGATTCGATACCGCGACGAGCTCCGCGACCGGGTCCTCCGGCGTGTAGGTCGCCAGCGCCAACGTCGCGAGCAGCGAGAGCCCGATCAGGACGAGTCCGACGATCTCCGTCCCGGCCGCGATCAGAACGGGGCCCTCGGAATCGCCCGCCCGGGATCCCCCGCGTCCACCGCTCTTTCGTCCTCGCGATTTAGCCGCTGCCCTAGCCATACCCGCCCCCTCGACGATCGTTTCCGAAATCCCACACGTCGCAACGCCGTCCACCCCCAAGAGGCATCGGCCGACACCATCCGGTCACCCTCTCCATCGATGGATTTCGTCCGATCGTGGGGCCCTTGAATGAGGCCGCCGCGAGCGAAAGACGACGAGAAGGCGTGAACGACCGGCCGCGCGTTGCAGCCCGCGCGCGCGTCCCGATCGAATTCAGTAGCCCTGCCTGATGTCGAAAGAAAAGTAGAGTCATTCCCTCACCCCCCGGAGAGGAGAACCGCCGCAGCATACCGTGACCCATTGGCCCCGCAAAGGGCCCACAGGGTCCTCCCTTGACGCCTTTCGACCACGACGGGACACTCCAGTCGTCCATTCCTCCCAACGAGTCCCGATGGAGCCCCACCATGGCAGGCGTCAACAAGGCCATTCTCGTCGGCAATCTCGGGCGTGATCCCGAGCTGCGACACACTCCCAACGGCCAAGCGGTCGTGAACTTCACCCTCGCCACCAGTGAGAACTGGACCGACAAGAGCGGCGAACGCCAGGAACGAACCGAGTGGCATCGAATCGTCGTCTGGGGCAAGACCGCTGAAATGTGCAATCAGTACCTGTCGAAGGGTCGCACTGTCTATGTCGAAGGACGAATCCAGACCCGCGAGTGGGAAGACAAGGAAGGGACCAAGCGGTACACGACTGAGATCAACGCCAGCACCGTGAACTTCATCGGACCGCGTACGGGCGGGGGCGCTGGCGACGGATCCTATGGCGGGGGTTCAGGCCGCGGCGGTTCCTCGGAGGCTTCCGGGACTAACCCCTCCAGCACCCCCTCCAGCACCCCCTCCAGCACCCCCCCCAGCACCCCCTCCGGAGGTCAGGTGGACGCGGGTCCGCCGATCGACGACGACATCCCGTTCTAGCCGCGTTCTATCCCAGTTCGAGCCCCGTTCGAGCCCCGTTCGAGCCGGAATCGCCCGAGCGGTTCCGCCCGCGCGTTTTCGTGGAAGCTTTGGAAGACTGGACTACCTGGAAGGAAGCGAGCGGGGGTTTCAGAGCGACCCTTCCGAGCGCAGCGCGCGCACGATCTGATCGATCTTCAATCGATCGCCCGGGGTGAGTTCGTCGAACTCGATGCCCATCCCAGCGGGCTCTCCGACTCCCCCACTCGATACGCGAACGACGCGACCGATCGTCTGCAGGACTTCCTGGCTTCCAGGGAGGTTGAATTGCATCGAGACCTCGGTCCCCGGCTCATGCGGTTTCTCGGTTTCGATGAAGAGACCCCCCTCGTTGATGTCCCGGGTGAACTCCGAAAAGATCTCGTCGACGGTCGAATAGTCGATTCTGACGGTCACGTGCGCGCGACCCGATCGCCGGCGATCGTCGTCGTCCAGGCCGCCCGCTCCACCCACATCTGTCGCGTCTGTCGCGTCTGTCGCGTCCATGCTGATCCTTGCCATTGGGCCGTCTCCCGCACTGCTGGTCGGCCCCGACTCGGGGCATTGCCTGTCGGCGTCGGCCTCGCTTGCCATCGCCGATTCCACCGCGCAGCCCGTTACATCGTCCGGACCTGTCCCGAGCCTTTAGCCGGATCGGCTCCCCCGGGGTCGCAATCTCGAAGGTTGCCGGTCGGAATCGTGGTTCAGCCGACTCCGCGCGGCGTTCCACAGGCATCTACGGCGAGGCGTCGGACGGATTCGTCGAAGCAGCCGACGCCGGCCTCACGAAAACTGAAATAGCCGCTCTCGCACACGATCACGTGATCCACGACGCGAATGCCGATCAGCTCGCCGGCCGAGACGAGCCGGTCGGTCACGATCCGATCCTCACCGCTCGGGTGCGGATCACCGCTCGGATGGTTGTGGACGACCAGGAGCGCTGCCGCAGCGGAACGGATGGCCTCCCGAAAAACCTCGCGCGGATGGACGAGGCTGGCGGTGAGCGTTCCGACCGACACTTCTTCCTCCCCGAGCAGCCGATGACGCCCGTCGAGAAACAGAACGTGAAACGCCTCCCGCTTCGAGCCCATGAGGCGAGACAGGAAATGGAGCTGGACATCGGCGGGGCTGCGAATGAGCTGACCACGCTCGAGGGGCTCCTCGCGAATGCGCTGGGCGAGTTCCACCGCCGCAAGCAGGCTCGCCGCCTTCGCGGGGCCGAGGCCAGAGATCCGTCGAAGGGAGACCGGCGGCGTGGCCGCGAGTTCCGCAAGCCCGCCAATGCGGTCGAGGACCCGGCACGCGACGTCGCCTGATCCGGCCCTTCCGTTCCCCGACCGGATCACCAGGGAGACCAGCTCGGCATCCGAAAGGGCTCGCGCCCCGAGCCGAGCGAGACGCTCACGGGGACGATCGCGGACGGAGACCGAGCCCCCCGCTCTTCTCGTTGATGCGATCGACCGATCGTCGAGCCCGGCCATGGTGTCCTCGTCCCGCGTCCTCGTTGTTCCGAGGAGCGAGACTAGAGTCGATCGCCTGATCGATCTCGCGTGTGAACACGTCGACCCGACACGAGAATGCGCGTTGCCAAATGGCGGACGTAGAAACGGCGAACGATTCGCGGATCGACCCGGCTCAGCGCCGGGTGGGTTCGCTCGACGCCGCGTCCTCGCTTCGAACTCGCCCGGCCTGGGCCGCGAAGTCCTCCGCCAGCCAGGATGCTGTCTCGTCCCCACTGCCCTGCAGTGCGAGCACCAGTTCTTCGAGCAATCCGCGCGCGAGCGCACGTTCACTCAGCCGAGTGACCCAGAGTTCCTGCTCGGCGAGGGTCTTCTCGCCGATGAAGCGGGCAAAATTGGCCGGATCCTCCAGTCCTCGGGCCAACCAACCGTCCCGCGGATCGTCGCCACCCGAACTGATGATGAGGGCACCTCGCGAGGTGAGAGGCTGGGTCACGGCCACGGTTCCCAGCGCACCGCCCAGGAAACGATCGTGCACCAGTGTCGGCCCCCTCGGTGTCCTCGAGGCGGGAGGGGCGAGTAGCGAGCGACCAGCCCGATTCGCCGCATACACATCGGGTACGAGTGCGTTGGGAATCGGCGGGGCCAAGATCGGATCCGAGTAGAACCGGCGACGAGGCCCTCCCGAGCCGTAACCCGCGACGCCGCTCGGGTTGGGGTTGGGGCCTCCGGTGGTGCGGCTGGCGTTCGGGTCAGTGCTCTGCGCGCGACCCGCCAACGCTGGATTCGAACCCTGTGAACGGATGACGAGGGTCCCGGCGGCCTGCCGCCGGAACCTGGTACTCACGGGTGTCCGGGCGGAATTGGAAACGATGGTCGGTTTCGTCACTTCGAACGAGTCGAACCCGAGAACCCGCGCGACCCGGGTTCCGAGGCCCTCTGCCGCCATTTCCTCGTTCCCGCTGACACCGAGATTCCAGAGCCCCTGCAACCCGCCCTCGCCCGGCCCCTGAGCCACCATGACCACGAGTGCCGCAGCGGTCACCGCGGACGCGGGCAACACGAAACTCGGTTCGAAGATCGTTCGAAGACCGCCTAACATGCGTCCAAACGGACCGGGCCGGCTCTCACCGGCGCGAATACGCCGCATCACGTTCGCCGCAATCATCGGAGGCGTCTCCGGCTCGGGCATGAGCCGGAGCAGGCGAATCGTCTGCTGCATCTCCGTGACTTCGCGCGAACAGTCATCACAGTGATCGAGGTGGGCATCGACGACCGCGCGAGCGTCGAGATCGAGATCGCCTTCCAGATAGTCGGCCAGGTGCTTCTTCACATCCGCATGATTCACGTTATAGACCCTCGGCTGCGGTGGTACCCAGCAGCACCTTCAGATGCTCGCGCAGCGCCTGGCGCGCGCGATGAATTCTCGACTTGACGGTGCCCTCAGCGATCCCCAACACCTTGGCGATTTCGCCGTACGCGAGCCCTTCGATGTCATAGAGAATCACAGGCATACGCAACGACGGTGAGAGGTCGTCGAGTGCCTCGCGAACGTGACCGGACAGCTCGGCGCCCAGTGTCGAATCCTCCGGATTCCGCGGAGAGCTGGGGAGATCATCGCCGGCATCCTGACGGGTCTTGAGTTTGTCGACCCGCGCACGACCCCGGCCGAGGGAGCGACGCCGATTGAGCGCTGCGTTGGCCGCCACGCGATAGACGAACGTCGAGAACCGGGCCTCGGCACGGAACCGATGCCCGTGGCGGTGGAGACTCAGGAAGGTCTCCTGCGTCAGGTCCTCTGCGTCTTCCTTGCTGCCCATCATTCGGTACAGCAGTCGATAGACGCGGGATTCGTGACGTCTAATGAGCTCCTCGAAGGCGGCTTCGTCCCCAGCCTGCCAACGAACGATGAGATCCCGATCGGGATCCTCGATGACCACGCGCGGCGCGCGCCTCTCACGGGTCAGCGGGTTCGTTCCACTCACCATGGGTCCCCGTTCAACAATTTCGTAGGTCATTGCCTGCCTCTCCGCGGACAGACCCCGACCCTCCGACCCAGGTTCCCTGGATTCCGCCCCTTCTCCCGAATGCTTCTCGCCCTCAGATCCTGATGCGCTCATTCTCGCTTCCACCGCGGCGGGCCGAGGAGATCCCCAGGGGTACATCTCGCTCTTCGAGAAGCCCTGGGCCCTTCTCCGCGTTCTCGCCCCGGCCGGAGCGACTCCGCCGAGCGAAACTACTCGCCGGGTTCGAACCCGAGATCTGTCTCCCCTTCACGCACGAAGACACCACTCTTTCCGCCCTGCTTTGCCACGAGCCGCACTCGATCGACCACCATCTCGCGATCGACCGCCTTGCACATATCGTAGACCGTGAGACCCGCTGCCGACGCAGCGACGAGGGCCTCCATTTCGACCCCGGTTCGCCAATGCGCCTCGACGCGCGCCTCGATCAAGAGTGCAGCCCCATCGCCTGACGGTTCCAGCGCGACCTCGACGGAATCGATCGGCATCGGATGCGCGAGTGGAATCCACTCCCCCGCCCGTTTGGCCGCCTGGATCCCGGCGATTCGCGCCGTGGCCAACACGTCGCCCTTCGCGACTCGCCCTTCGACGATCCGAGCCAGGGTCTCGGGCGCCATGCGAACCTCGCCCCTCGCGATACAGATGCGATGGGTCACGGGCTTCTCCCCGACATTGACCATGCGAGCACGCCCGCGTTCGTCCAGATGTGTCAATCCATCAGCCATGAAAACCTCGTTCATCCCACCGCGAGCCCGACGTTTTTGCTGGCTCGGCATGCACGTTCATCGATCCAGCCAGTCGAGCATCTCCTGCCAGATTTCTTCGCGCTCGGGCTCCTGAAAAATCTCGTGTCGCAGATCCGGGTAGATGCGAAGCCCACTCACTTCGGCGAGCGGCGGCGCCAGCCCCGCGTGAAATCGTTGGCTTCCGAGCGGTGAACAGATCGGGTCCGCGCCTCCGTGGAGAATCAGAACCGGTCGTTCCACGCGACCCGCGGCGGGCGCCACTCGTGCGACCCATTGACTGAGACCGGCCGCGAAGCGCGCGGACATCCGATCCTTCACGTAGGGATCCTCCAGATAACATCGCACGACTTCTGGATCTCGCGAGAGCCCGGTTGCGTCGAGGCCCGTCGCAAACCCGACGCGCGGAGCCAGCACGGACAACACGCGGGACGCGACCAGGCTGATCTGCCTACGCAATCCGCCGCCGCCGCCCATATGGAGCAACGCTCCGGACAGGATGATTCGATCGACCCCCGGCCGGGCAAAGGCAGCGGCGGCCGCGACGACGAGCCCACCCATGCTATGTCCGACGAGCGTGATTGGCAGACCCGGGTGATCGAGGCCGACCAGTTCGATGAAGCGCGCGAGTTCATCGACGAGTCGATCGAAACGGTCGACGTGTCCGCGAGCTCCCGCCGTCCGGCCGTGGCCAGCCTGATCGTAGGCGTGCACAGCGAAACCTCGGACGGCAAAATACATCGCCATCTCGTCATAACGACCCGTGTGCTCGGCGAAGCCATGAACGAGGACGAGAACGCGTGTCGGTTCGGCGGGCATCCAGGACCGGCGATATCGCTCGCCCTCATCGGAGAGCACGACCTGCGTCTCGCGACGTCGGATCTCGCCCCGCATTCAGGAGGCGCTCGCTTCCCGCACGCGCTGGCGCGCCCGCTGGACCTTTTGCAGATAGGCGATGCCCCGAATCCGGCGACCCCAGAAATAACTCGAGATTCCCTTTACTTCACCGAGTCGTCGAATGTTGTCCGCAAGGATGAAACAGCCTGCCTCGACGTTGCTCTCGATCGTCGAAAGGTTTCCGGCAAGCGGCAGATTCTCCGCCATGTACGGCATCACCTGCATCAACCCGATCGCGCCCTTGCCGCTCTCGGCCCAGGGCCGTGCGTCGCTCTCGACGAGCAGGACGGCGGTGACCAGGAAGGGATCCAGGCCGTGGCGACGACTGCTCCTGAGCACCGCTTCGATCACCCGGTTCTGCTCCTCACCCGACAGGACCGAGTTCCGATCATGCAGATGCGAAACCAACGCCGCGGTGACCGCCGATCGGGTGGCCTCGATCTCGTCTTCCGGTGAGACGACATCGAGCCCCCGCTCAAACTGAATCGGGGGGGCATCGAGTACGAGGAGCGCGCCGAGGATCACCAGCGCCCAGGTCGCGACTCGCCGGGACCGCGGTGTGAGCATCGCGATCCCCGACAGGCGCCTCGCTGATTCGTCCGCCTGCGCCATCCCAGTCTCCCTCGCCTCCCGGTCACACGGTGCGCTCGCTCTCGTTTTCGTCCTGGACCGTCTCACCCGATTCCCGACCCACCCATTCATGATCCCAGGGGGAGACGCGGCCTCGGAAGTCGAGCGCAAGGACCGTATGGCGATGCGGCAGGATAACCCTGGCCTGCGCGCGGGGCCATGCGCGGTCCTTTCGCTTCACGCGCAGAGGCAGCTCCGATACGCTGGCAAAACGCTGATTTGAAGACGACGCGCTGGACCTGCGAGGTCCGATCCGAAACGAGGCGAAAAAAATCGTGGCCGCAGCAAAGGACAACCCGAACGTTTCCCTGGACGCTGCGACCCGATCGATGCTCACGGGACTGTCCACCCTTCACGGCCTGACGATCGCGCTCGACGACCAGGCTCGGATCCGCTGGGTCAGCGATCGACTCGGGCTCCTCTCCGGCCGTGAGGGCGAATTCGTGGGGCGACCTGCGACGGATCTCGCGGAAGCTCTCGTTGCCCGGGTGACGACGAGACCAGAAGTCTTCGGATCCAGGAATTTCTTGCGATGCTGACGGCGTCGGAGCCGACATCGCAGGGTCGACTCGACGCCGGACTCATCGAAGATGCGCTCGAGTTGAGTCAGTTCACGGCGGTGGATGCGGACGGCGAGCGCCCTCACATCATCCTTGCCGGTCCGGCGAGTGGCACCGGTCGGCATTTCCTCGACCGGATCGAACAGGCCGGACGCAACATGGAGCGGCTGCTCCACGACATGCTGGAACTCTCGCGGATCGAAGAGACCCCGCATTGTGCGGTCCACGTGAACCCGATACCCGTTCTCGATCAGCTAGCCGCCGAGCTGAAAATTCGACTCGATGAGGCCGGAATCGACCTCCACCTTCCGGTGGAGGCACCGATCGTCGTCTGTGACCGCACCCGGCTCTACCCGCTCTTCTCGAACCTGATCGGGAACGCGGTTTGCCACATGGAGCCGAACTCCTCGGGCCGAATCGACGTCACGGTCGAGACCGTGGCGGATGGTTGGGAGATCGCGGTTCGGGACAACGGACCCGGGATCGCATCGGAGGATGCCAAGCGCATCTTCGAAGCGTTCCAGACCGCACGCCGCCCGGGACAACCCGAGACGAGCAGCGGCCTCGGACTCGCGATCGTCCGGAAGATCGTCGAGGCCCACCACGGCCGCGTCGGGCTCGAGAGTGAACTCGGTGCGGGCGCGTGCTTCACGGTCTGGCTCCCCCGCACCTGACCTTCTCCCACTACTCCTCTCCGCTCGGAATGCGCTCGGATTCATTTGCCCGACTCTGGGGCTTCACGTACCGTGCGGCTGCGAGGGGGTCCCCCAAACATGTATCCGGTTCTCTTCACGATTCCCGGTCTCGGCTGGCCGATCAGCAGCTTTGGCGCCGCCATGGCCGTGGGTTTCCTCGTCGGCTACTGGATCGCGATCCCGCGCATGAGAGAGGAAGGCCTCGACCCGGATGACGGGGCGAACCTTCTGATGTGCATCATGTTGGGCGGCGTATTCGGCGCCAAGCTCTACTACGCGGTCAGCTTCTGGCTGATCCACGACCACCCCTTCTGGGAGTCCATGTTCTCCCGCGGTGGTCTGGTGTTCTACGGCGGACTGATTGGAGGCGGACTCGGCGGACTTCTTGGCTGCCGCTACTGGAAGGTGCCACCGATTCCCTTTGCGAACTCGGCCGCGATCTCGCTTGCGATCGGTCAGGCGATCGGACGCGTCGGATGCTTTCTCGTCGGAGACGACTACGGGCGCGCGTCGGATCTGCCCTGGGCAGTCGCCTTTCCCAATGGCCTGCCGCCGGTCCACTATCCCGTGCATCCGACGATGCTCTACGAGACGGCCTGGCTATCCCTCGTCGCACTCTTTCTCTGGGGTCGCCGCAAGAAGAGCGCCTCGGTCATGGGCGAATATCTGCTCCTGAACGGAATCGGCCGCACCGTCATCGAACATTGGCGCCTGAACGCAAGGGTCGCCCTCGACCTGTCCGAGGCCCAGTGGATCGGCATGGGCCTGATCGTGTTTGGCATCGCAATGATCGTGTGCGCGCGATCCGTCTCGGGAAATCAGATCGAGGCCGCCTCCAGCCGTAGCTGAAGCTGCTTCGCGGAGTCCACGATCGCCGCACCCTCGGCGTCGTTGTCGACGAGCCGGCCCAGCCGGCCGAGGGCCGAAGCGGCGCGCCGGCCGAATTCCCGTTCGTTCTCGTGGGCACCGAGGTCGACCCATGCATCGAGCGACGCAATGCTCGTAGCGTAGTCGCCGTCGAGAAAGGCCTGCATTCCCTCTACGTAGCGCTGCAGCTGATCGATCCCGGCCCGGGACGACACCGATTCCCTCGCAGCCTCTCGGAGGGTCTTGGCCGCTTCGATAAAATAGGCGCTGTCGACGAGCGCATGCGCCGCCTCGACGAGCCCGCTCGCGAAGTCTCCGTGCATCGTTTCGAGCAGTCCCTTGAAACGCTCCGGAAAGGCTGCATCCACTTCCTTGCGTCGACTGAGGAGTGTCCGCGTAACGCCGCGCTCGCCCGCTCGTTCGACGATGAGCAGGCGGAATTGATCGCGCGTCTGCGAGAGCAGATCGCGCACCTCCATGACGACCTCGGTCAGGCGACCCCCGCTTCGCTCGAGGATCCGGTCGAACTCGACGAAGAGGGCCTCCGCTTCGTTGCCGGCCGCCGCCCGAAGTGACGCGACCCGGGGCGCATAGACCTCGCGCTGATACAGACTCTCGCGGAGCTTCATGGATTCGTGAAAGAGCGAACCGACCGCCAGATCGAAGAGGGCCTCACGCCGGACGGCCTTGCTGGCGAAGCGGTCCGACCGAAAGAGTCCGTGACTCTTCTCCTTCAAGCGGTAGAGCACGGATCGGTCATCGTCCCCTACGAACTCGCGGATTGCACCGAAAGAGACATCATCCGTCGCGAGGCGATCGAGCAGCGACGTGAGTTGCTCGTGCGCGACGAGAAACTCTCGCAAGAGTTGTACGAAGTCGGACGCGTTCGTGACCGCAGCGGCGCGGGACGGCATGAGGGTGATTTCCTTGCTGTGCGCTTGCCCGGCCGAGCGGCCCGGAGCCTACGTCGAATCGAGTCCGCGGCCGAATTCGTCGATTGGGTCCGAGCGGGCGCAGGATAGGAGAGGGAACTCGGTGCGCCAATGGAACCGATTCCCGCCGACGCTCCCCTCGAAGACAGCCGGTCTGATGGGCACAGGATCCGCAATCCCAGGGGGACCCCGGCAGATCAGAATGCCTCTCAGTCCGGATCGGAAGGCCCCTGAATATTGTTTCGAGACGCGGCGCCTCCTATTGTCCGGCGCAGAAAAACATGCTCTCTCAAGCGGCAAGCCTCCGCCGGTGGAAAGGAAAATCAGCGATGTCCGAGCCCGAACGCGAAAGCATGGAGGTCGATGTCCTCTACGTCGGGGCGGGTCCCGCCACGCTCTCCTCGGCCTACCACCTGATGAAGCAGGTCGAGGCCCACAACGAATCCTGCGAGCAGACGGGCGAAGAGCCGATCGAGCCGCCCGTCGTACTCGTGATCGAGAAAGCCGCGGGAATCGGCGATCACCAGCTCTCCGGGGGCGTCATGAACCCGAAGGCCATCAAGGAGCTGATGCCCGACTACAAGGAACAGGGCTTCCCGATCGAAAACACTTGCGACAGCCACCATTTCTGGGCTTTCACGCGCGGAGGCACGATCAAGAGTCCGATCGTCCCGCCCATGTTCCGCAAGAAGGGCTACCACGTCGTATCGCTCTCGGACGTGGTGAAGTGGCTCGCCGAGAAATGCGAGGAGCTGGGGATCGGGATCTATCCCGGCTTCGCTGGCGCCGAGGTTCTCACCGAGGGCGACCGCGTAATCGGCGTTCGCACGGGCGACATGGGAATCGACAAGGACGGAAAGCCGAAATCGAATTACCAGCCCGGCATGGACATCATCGCCGGTGTCACGATTCTGGGTGAGGGCGTTCGCGGGTCGTGCACGAAGCAGGTCGTCGATCGCTTCGAGCTGCATGGAAAGAACCCGCAGAGCTACGAGACGGGCATCAAGGAAATCTGGAAGGTCAAGCCGGAGAAGCACAAGCCCGGACGCGTCGTGCACGGCTCGATGTTCCCGGACTTCTTTGGCGCGGTGAACGGCATGTGGCTCTACGACATGGCCGATGATCTGATCTCCTTCGGATTCGTCACGCCCCTCGCCTCCGACAATCCCAACAACGATCCACATCGCGCCGCGCAGGAATTCAAGCGCGACTCCCCCTTCATGCGGGATCTGCTCGAAGGGGCAGAACTCGTCCGGTACGGCGCCAAATGCGTACCGGCGGGAGGACTCTTCGGTCAACCGAAGCTCTATACGAACGGGGCGATGTTGGTCGGGGACTCCGCGGGCATGCTCAACATCATGAAGCTTGCGGGCATCCATCAGGCCATCAAATCCGGCATGCTGGCCGCCGAGACCGTCATCGACGGCCTCAAGGCGCACGATTTCTCCTCGAAGACGCTCGGCGGGTACACCGAACGCTACAAGGACAGCTGGGCGTACCAGGAGCATTACGAAGCTCGCAACTTCACGGGCTCCAACGAAATTTCGCCGCTCTTCGGGATGGCGATCAACATTCCCGCGATGATCCTCACGGGCGGTCGCGGCGTGATCGAGTTCATCAAGACCGAGCCGGCGCACTCGGTCATGAAGAAGATCTGGGAACTTCCGAAGGAAATACGCAATCCCGAGCCCTTCGAGCCCGACGGCGTACTCACCTTCTCGAAGGAACACCTCGTGGGCTACTCGGGAACCCAGCACGAGGCGGACCAGCAGCCCCATCTCAAGGTCGCCGACACCAACGTGTGTGCGACGAGTTGCCGGACCGACTACGGAAACCCCTGCGAAAAGTTCTGTCCCGCGGCGGTCTACGAGATGGTCGACGTCGTCGGCAAGCCCGGAGAGAAGGAACTCTTCATCCACCACGAGAACTGCGTCCACTGCAAGACCTGTGACATCGCGGATCCGTATCAGATCATCACGTGGACGACTCCGCAGGGTGGTGAAGGCCCTGACTACACGAAGATGTAATCGGCTTTCGGGATCAACGTGGCGGTGACGCAAAACAACCTCGTCGTGCGCGCCGGTGCGCGGGCGATCCAACGATTGCGCACCGAGGGGTTCCATCCGGACCTCTTCGGCACACTCGTCGGTGCCTCGGGTGGTGCCAAGTGGCTCGTCCTCCGCCACCTCGACGCCGCCCTCATCGATCGTGTGATCCTGTCGAGATCGACCCCCCTCGACCTGCTCGGCTCCTCGATCGGCAGCTTCCGTCACGCCTGCTTCGCACAGAGCGACCCCCACGCGGCCCTGGCCCGCTTCGCGACCGCCTATGTCGAGCAGGCCTACGAGGGGACGGTGCAGCCCCCACAGCGCTCGATCTCCGAGAAAAGCGACCGGATCCTCGAGCTCGTGCTGGGACGGGACGGCGCGGAGGAAATCTGCTCACACCCGCTCCTGCGAAGCCATATCGTCGCCGCTCGCCTCCGAAACGATCGGGGTCTCGATCGCGGGCTCCGCTTCCAGTTTCAATTGGCCCTCGGCGCAGCACAGAACCTCTTGTCCCGACGGACGCTCGGCCACAGCTTCGACCGAATCCTCTTCCATTCGTCCGGCGCAATAGCGGACCCCGAACAGACCTCGCTCCGCTTCGACGACTTTGTGACGCACATCCACGCGCTCACACCCGAGCGCGTACGACACGCGCTGCTCGCGAGTGGATCGATCCCGCTCCTGATGGAAGGGGTTCGAACGACCCCCGATGTCCCTGGAATGCTCTTCGACGGTGGGATCATCGACTATCACTTCGACTTTTCGTTTCAGCGGCGTGAGGGGCTCGTTCTCTTCGCTCATTTCTTCGATCGGATCGTGCCGGGCTGGTTCGACAAGCCTCTTCCCTGGCGACGCCCGACGCAGGAATCGCTCGACGATGTCGTGATGATCGCGCCATCGAAGCAGTTCGTGGCGACGCTCCCGGGCGGCAAGGTCCCGGATCGGAACGATTTTCTGGAGTTTTCGACCGAGCAGCGAATCGAACGCTGGCGCGGCATCGTCGAACGATGTCGTGTACTGGGGGAGGACTTCGGGGAACTCATCGACGCCAAGAGGCTGGTGGATGTGATCGAACCCTTCGGAAGTTGAAGGGGGACGGGCCCTCGACCCGACCTAACGCAACCGGTAGCGGATCGGCATGCGCTTCACGCCGCCGAGAAAACTCGATTTCATTCGTTCGAAGGGACCGGCGAGTTCGATCTCTTCGAGCCGCGGGACCAGTTTCTCGAGGGCGATCCGGATTTCGAGTCTTGCCAGGTTGGCACCAAGACAGAAATGCTCCCCGATGCCAAAACCGAGATGGGGATTAGGCGAGCGATCGACCTTGAAGGAATCGGGATCCTCGAAAACCTCCGCATCACGATTCGCTGAGGGATACAACAGGCAGAGGGACTCTCCTGCGCGGATCTTCTGCCCGTGCATCTCGAAATCCTCGACGGGGGTCCGACAGAACTGCACGACTGGGGAGGTCCAGCGGATGATCTCTTCCGTGGCCTTCGGCACGAGCGCAGGGTTCGCTCGCAATTTTTCCAACTCCCCTGGATTCTCGATCAGCGCGAGAAGTCCCCCGCTCGCGGCGTTCCGGGTCGTCTCGTTTCCCGCCACCACGAGCAGTGAGAAATAGGAGAGAAGTTCGTAGGCGGGGACGGGGAGACCCTTCAGTTCCGCGGACGCGAGCACGCTCACGATGTCATCACGGGGCGAAGCGCGTCGGGCTTCGACCATCGCGGAGAAATAGCTGAACATTTCGTCCCGGGCCGTGCGCATCGTCGTGCCCGCATCGTCGTCGATCTGGTATTCGGGATCCCCCGGCCCGGCCATCTGGTTCGTCCACTCGAAGAGCCTCATCCAATCTTCCCGCGGCACACCCAGCATGTCAGCAAGCACGGAGAGCGTCAGCGGCGCCGCAAAATCGGCGACGAAATCGGCTTCGTTCTTTTTCGCAAGTTCGTCGATCAGATCCGTCGAGATCCTCTCGATTTCCTTTCGCCTGCGCCCGATCGCTCGGGGCGTAAACCAGCTGCTCGCGAGACTTCGGTAGTCGGGATGTTCGGGCGGATCCATGTTGAGCAGATGCCGAACGATCTGGCGATTCGGAAAATCCGGATCAGGGGGCGGACTGTCCGAGAACACGGCCACGCGGGGCGCGTTCAGGAATCGATCGGGCTGCTTCGACAGCCACACGATATCGGCCCGCCGGACGACGGCCCAAAATCCGGGCCGGGGCGAGAGATCGAAATAACGAAGTGGCGCCTCTTCACGAAGCACCCGCCAGGCATCGTGGGGATAGCCGTCATCGACGAAGCCGCGGCTGCCGATGACCTCCTCGGCCGTGAGCGAATCTGCACGTGACATCTTTCCTCCTCGTCGCCCTCGATGCTAGCCACCGGTGGGCCGATCGTACGCTGCGAAACGGCAACTGACAGTCGGCCCCGTCTCGCCCGTCTCATGTGGGGCTTCGCTCCGGGAACCGCGTGGGAAAGCAGGCTTCCCGAGCCACCCGGGCTGGTCTACAGATAGGTCCCAACCCGGAGGACGATCCATTGAATATCGCTCCGCTCACCCGCCGTGTGACCCTCGTGAGACTCGCCCTGCCACGTGAGACGTGGCTCGCGTTGATTGCCTCGGCCGCCCTTCTCGGCGGCTGCGTCATGAGTGACCCGCAACCCATGGCGGACGCGGAATGTGAACCGAAGGCCAACGCCCGCCCGATCTGTACCTTCACGAATCCCGAGGACATGGTTCCGTTGCCGGGCAATCAGGCGATCTTGATCGGCGAATACGGGCAGTCTGCCGAGGACGAGGGGGGCCTCGTCGTCTTCGCTCTCGACAGCGAAGAGCGCCGCACGGTCTATCGGGGGGGCGAAGCCACCGCCGTCGCCGAGGCTGGCTGGGGGGATCCCACGTGTAGGACAGGGCCGACCCGAGCCTTCAACAGTCACGGGATCGATCTGGTTCGTCGCGACGACGGGCGCCTGCTGCTGCTCGTGGTTCAGCACGGCAGTCGCGAGGCGGTCGAATTCTTCGAGGTCCAGGGTCGGGGAATCGATTGGCGCATCAGCTGGCGGGGTTGCGTCCTGGCGCCCGACGACGCTTCCCTCAATGAGGTCGCCGGTCTGCCGAACGGCGGCTTCTATACGACCAAGATGGATTCCCTCTCGGGCGCACTCGAGTTCGAGGGCGGGATGCCCAGCGAGCCGACAGGGCACGCCTTCGCGTGGTCCCCGAATCGTGGCTACCGCAAGATCGAGGGAACGGACGCCGTGATGCCCAATGGAATCGTGACTTCGGCCGACGGCCGCCTGATCTACATGAATGCCTCGGGTGAAAACAGCATCCGCAAGGTGGAAGTCGCCAGCGGTCGCGAGCTCGGACGCGCTCCTGTCATGACACCCGATAATGTCACATGGAGTCCCGACGGTCGGCTCCTGGTCGCCTCGCTGAGCTTGCAGGATCCGGCGGATTTCGTGGCGTGCGAGGCCCTGAAACAGGGATCGTGCCCGATTCCATTCAAGATCGTCGCAGTCGATCCCGAGACGATGACGACCCTCGGCCCGGTCTACGAAAGCAACGGCGTACCCATGGGCGCGGGCACCGTCGGCCTGCAGGTCGGGCAGGAACTCTTCGTCGGTTCCTTCAAGGGGGACCGGATCTTGCGCGTCTCGCTGGACAAGAACTAGCGGCGCGAAAACCCTCGACCGCTGAGATCAATACCCGGATCCTACGGAGAGCAGCCCGGGCCACCACAGGTAGTGAAACCCCGGCCGGCGAAGGAGATTTCCTAGGCTGAGCGCCGCGAGCTGCTCGGCCGAGATCCTCATGACCGACCCGCTCGTCATCCCGGGCATTGCAGGAAACGTCCGCATCGGCAGGCCCGGCATGGCCCGAGCGTAGAGGTTTCGGCGTTGCTCGTTGGGCCGGTGATAGGCGACGACCCGAGACGACGATATACCCAACCTATCTTCGATCAGGCCGATGGCATCCTCGAGGGTGCCGATGCGATCGATGAGCCCGTTTTCGAGAGCCTGCGGTGCGCTGTAGATCCGACCGTTGGCGAGGGCGATGACTTCGTCGGGAGTGAGCTTGGGACGCCCCGTCGCGACGATCTCGCGGAAACGAGTGTGCAGATCATCGACGATCATCTGGAGCTGAACCCGTTCCTCGGCCGTCAAACGGCGAAAGGGCGAGCCGACATCCTTGAACTCGCCGCCGGTGATCGTTTGATCCTCGACTCCGAGCTTCTCCATCAAGCCGGCGACGTTCACGCTCGTAAAGATGACGCCGATCGAACCCGTCACGGTCGTTGGATGGGCCTGCACGGAATCAGCGGCCATGGCGATGTAATAGCCGCCGGAGGCGGCGGTCGTGAGGAGTTGCGCCACGACCGGAACCTGTCGAGCCGCCTTGAAGCGCATGATCTCGGTGTAGATCTGCTCGCTCGCCGTCGCAGTCCCACCCGGACTGTCGATTCGCAACAGGATCGCGCGGACGTCTTCATCTTCCCTGGCCCGATCGAGCACTTCACGAACCCGACCGACCATGCTCGATGTTCCGAGACCGAGGAAGCTCGCCGGAGACACGGCGCCACTGATCACCCCATCGATGTCGAGCAGGAGGATCTTGGGGCCTTCCTGTCCGCGCACGACGCTTTCTGCGAGGGGTTCGCGCGAACCGGCCGCCAGCAGGTCGATGGAGATACAGCCGCTCGTGAGCAGGGCGAAGATCGAACCGAATATCGTGAATCGAAGAATTCGTCTGCCGCGCAAGGGCCAAACCCCAGATCCAATGAGTTGATTCACTGCCAACCCTCCTCGATCGCGTGGATACCGGCCGCGCAGATCAAAGAAAACGCGACGAAGCGATCGATTCTACGATCACAGCGTCGCGTACGTTCGTCCGCCGGCCCAGGCGGTCCAGCCGGCCGCCAGCAATACTCCGCCCATCCCATCGTCTCCTGCAGATCTCGTCGGCCAAGATCCGGAGACGAGAAATCAGCTGCAGCCGCTCGTGCTCCCGCAATTCGGGCATTTATAACAGGCCCCGTTACGGATCATGATCGAGCCGCAGTCCATGCACGATGGAGCATCGGCCTGGTTCACGAAGCTCACGCTCTGTTGAGCCACCGGCATCGCCGCCATGGAGGTTGCATCACCCGAGCCGCCTGCAACGGCACCCGCCGCCTGGCCGGGCGTCGCGATCTGATGCATCGGCTGAATCGAGATCGGGACTGCGGTCCCGCCCTCCCCCGAGCCATCGTTCGACACCTCCTCCTCGACCTCGAGGAAGCGAATCCCGAGGTACCGGAACACGTAGTCCATCACGGACTTGGCGATCGGGATCTCCTTGTTGTTGGTGAAACCCGAGGGTTCGAAACGCGTGTGACTGAACTTGTCGACGAGCGCCTTGAGCGGCACGCCGTACTGCAGCGAGATCGAGGTCATCGTGGCGATCGTATCCATCAGACCCGAGACCGTACTCCCCTCCTTCGCCATCTTGAGGAAGATCTCGCCCGGCTGACCATCCTCGTAGAGACCTGTCGTGAGGTACCCCTCGTGCCCTGCGATCGAGAATTTGTGGGTCGCGGCGACGCGCGTATCGTTGAGCTTGCGCCGGCGCGGCCGGTACTGATCGAGTTCGACGAGGTTTCCCGAGGCCCCTTCCGCCTGCGCATCCGCATCGCGCCCTGCGTTGAGCGGCTGCGTCCGTTTGCTGCCGTCCCGATAGACCGCGAGCGCCTTCAGCCCAAGCTTCCAACCCTCGGAATAGGCCTCGACGATGTCCTCCACCGTCGCGTCGGTGGGCATGTTCACCGTCTTCGAGATCGCGCCCGAGAGGAAGGGCTGAACCGCACCCATCATCCGGATATGTCCCATCCAGTCGATCGTTCGAACGCCGTTCTGTGCACGGAACGCGCAGTCGAAGACCGGTAGATGCTCATCCTTCAGACCCGGCGCGCCCTCGATCGTCTCGCGATCGTCGATGTAGGCGATGATCTCGTCGACCTCGGCCTGGGAATAGCCGAGCGTGCCGAGTGCCATCGGAACCGTGTTGTTGACGATCTTGAGGAAACCGCCACCGACCAGCTTCTTGTATTTGACGAGAGCGATATCGGGTTCGACACCGGTGGTGTCGCAATCCATCATGAATGCGATCGTGCCGGTCGGCGCGAGCACCGTCACCTGACCATTCTTGTATCCGTGTTCTTGACCGAGCTCCAGCGCCTCGTCCCACGATTTCCGCGCCGCCTTCATGAGGTCCTTCGCGACGCCCGACGGCGGAGCCGCGTAGGCGGCGTCGCGATGCATCTCGATCACCTCGAGGAACGGCTTCCGATTGGCCTTGTAACGGGGGAAGGGGCCCATCGCCTCGGCGATCTCGGCGCTCATCCGATACGCCTCGCCACACATGAGCGAGGTCAGTGCCGCGGCGACATTCCGTCCGTGATCGGAGTCATAGGCCAGCCCTTTGGCCATCAACAGCGCCCCAAGATTGGCGTAGCCCAGCCCGAGGGGTCGGTACAAGTGGCTGTTTCGCTCGATCTGCTGCGTAGGATAGTCGGCGAAGTCGACCACGATCTCCTGCCCGAGGATCGTCAGCCCGGAGGCCACGCGATAATCCTCGACCTGGAACTCGCCCTCGGCGGACAGGAATTTCATCAGGTTCAAGCTGGCCAGGTTGCAGGCCGTGTCGTCCAGGAACATGTACTCGGAGCAGGGGTTGCTCGAGTTGATCCGGCCGGAGTTCTTGACCGGATTCCACCGGTTGATCGTCGAGTCGTACTGGATCCCCGGATCCCCGCAGATATGCGCCGCGTCGGCCATCCCGCGCAGAAGTTCGTCGGCGCGAAAGGTCTCGATGGGCTCTCCCGTCGTCACCGACTTTGTCTGCCAGGCCCCACCGATTCCCGCGGAGGTCATGAACTCATCGGTGACACGGACCGAGTGATTGGCATTCTGAAAAAAGACGGAATCGTAGGCGCCACCGGGCACGTTGAACCCGCCGTCATAGCCCTCTTCGATCAGTGACCAGGCCTTCTTCTCTTCATTGGCCTTGCAGTTCACGAAGTCCATGACGTCGGGATGATCGACGTTCAGGATCACCATCTTTGCGGCGCGACGCGTCTTGCCCCCGGACTTGATCACACCGGCGAAAGCGTCGAAGCCGCGCATGAACGAGACCGGACCCGAAGCGACGCCACCGCCCTTCAGCTGTTCACGGGACGACCGGATCGATGAAAGGTTGCTGCCGGTCCCGGAACCGCCCTTGAAGAGCATGGCCTCGGTCTTGGCCAGATCCATGATCGACTCCATCGTATCGTCGACGGAGTTGATGAAGCACGCGCTCGCCTGCTGAGGCGTGTTTTCGACGCCAAGGTTGAACCAGACCGGGCTATTGAACGCCATCTTCTGGTGCACCAGCAGGTAGGTCAGCTCATCCGCGTAGGCACGAGCGTCCTCCTCGGTCGCGAAATAACCGCCCTCTTCGCCCCATTGGCGGATCCGACCGACCACTCGACCGATCAATTGCTTGACGCTCGTTTCGCGCTCGGGCGTGCCTACATGGCCGCGGAAATATTTGGAGACGACGACGTTGGTCGCGAGCTGCGACCAGCTCTTCGGGATCTCGACGTCGGTTTGTTCGAAGACGATCTCGCCCTTTTCGTTCGTGATCGTCGCTGCGCGGAGTTCCCATTCGACCCCGTCGAAGGGATCGGCATCGGGGCTCGTGAAGTGGCGCGCAATCCAGAGGCCGGTGCCCGAGGTAGATGTGGAGGGGGAGAGGGAACGCTTCTGGGGTTTACGGGTCTTCGAACTCTGATTTGCCGCGGGACTCGAGGTCTGGCCTGAGGTTACCGGAGCGCTTGCCGCGTCCGTCGTTCCGTCCGATCCACCGATCTCGAGTTCGTCGCTCACTGAAATCCCCCATCCTCGTTTTTGCTTGACTCTTTACCCAACCCAACCCAACCCAACCCAACCCAACCCAACCCTTTCCCGACTCTTTCCCGACTCTAAGACGTCAGACCCGAGACTCGAGGGCTCTAGATGAGTGGGGCGCCGAGAATTCTCTCGGCGCCCCCCGAACCCAAATCGGCGTTCTGCTTTCCCCGGCGTTAACGATTCGCGACCCTCTGGGCGCCTGGTAACACGGGGTTACCCCTCGCCCTTCGTGTCTCGATCAGTTCCGGCTGGGCATCGCTCCTCAAAGAAGTTCGTGTTCCTCCCCGCAACAACCAAGTTGCGACCCCCCCAGGCTACAGGAGGAACCTCACATCCCCGTTGAGATCCATTCTCTCAGAACAGATCTGTTCGTCAACCTCAATTCCACAAAATATTGCGCTTGACTCATCATCCTACCACAACCCCTAGTGGGTGATCCCAAATCGCAGCGCCCGAAAGAGTCCGCTTGAACCCGCAAGACCGCGGATCTGAAGGAGAATCAGGTTACCGCCAAACGGCGTTTGCAAGCTACTGTTTTAACTAGGGTTTTTCTGTCTCAGGGATCTTTTTTTCGGATCCTGGGTTTCTCGCTAGCCATCGGACCCCGAGGGCTCGAGAGAAGGGGTTCTGCGCCCATCCGGAATGTCGTTTCGACCCCTGCCTGGTCGGATCCAGCACCGGATCCGACGCCGGAACTAGAGAGCGCGAGTCCCCCGATGAACGGACTACTCGGGCAGACCGGTGAAGCGGATTCCCAGACCATCGGGCGCCTTGTGTCGAATATTCAGCCCGATGATCAGGGCCGTAATCTCCTCCACGATCCGTGCGTTCGAAAGCGGGCCCCCATCGAGGGCACGCAACCCATCAACGAGGGGACAGAGCGCCATGATCTTCTGGCGAGGACCCTTGGCACCGGAGACGACGACATCGCATTCGACGGGTTCGCCGAGGTGTTGCAGACGGTGGGCGGAAACGTTCTGGAAAGCCGAAACGACATCGACTCCCTTCGGCACCAGAGATTTCACGAGTTCGGCCGCAGAGCCCTGCCAGATTCCCACGGTGCGGACCGCGCCATCCCCAACCGCAGTCGCGAGTGGAACCGCCATCGAAACGACGATCTGACCCTCACGCAGGGATTCCTTGATCGTCTTCACGGTTCCGGCCGTGTGCTCGAAGGGCACGGAGAGGATCACGATTTCGGCCGCTGCCGTCGCCTCCTCGTTCCCGACCCCCTCGACGTTCGCGTCCGGCACTTGAACTCGAACGTTCGCCGCGGCCTCGAGGGCCCGCTCGGCCTTGCGAGAGCCGATGATCACCCGCCGCCCGGATTGACAAAAACGGAGAGCGAGGCCAAGCCCCTGATCTCCCGTACCTCCCAAGATCGCGATCGTTTCACTCATGGCGGCGGAGCCTAGCCGCTCGCACCGACCGCGGCCGGCCCGGCCACAGCCAAATCTGCTCGGATCTCTATTCTCCCCGGATGCCGCCGATCGACTCCCACCTTCCGACCCAGATTCAGCAACACGACGCCCGCACCCTCGCGATCAGCTGGGCCGATGGGGGCGAGAGCCTGATCGACGTGCGGGCCCTCCGACTGGCCTGCGGCTGCGCTCACTGCATCGACGAGTGGAGCGGCAAGCCACTCCTGGCCCCCGAGAGCGTGCCCGTGGACGTCGCCCCGATCGGCATTCATTCGGTCGGGCGCTACGCGATCCAGATCGAGTGGAGCGATGGCCACGACACCGGGATCTACCCCTTCGATCGGCTGCGTGGGCTGGCCGACCGGGGCGAGCTGGCAAGCCCGGGCTGAATCTCTCCCCCGCTGCCTCCCGAACCGCCCGGCGACTCCCTCGAGTTCGACCTTGCTTCCGCTCCGCCGAACCACGAGCAGCTATGCTGCGACCACCCCAGCCCGCCGGAGCGGAGGCCTCGAATGTCTGCGCAGCCGAGTCGGGTGCCGCCGTTCGCGATCCGTCGCGGTATTCGGGCGGTCGAGAACGCCCGGGCGGAGACGATCGTGACGGTCCTTCCTCGCATTTCCAAGGACCCCGATGGCGCCCTGTTGATGGAGCTACCAAAGCAAGCGGGCTACGACACGGTTCGGGCTCCGAGCGACGCGCTCGGCAGCGGAAAGGCATCGTCATGACGACCGAACCGCCCAAGGGCTTTGCTCTGGCCGAACCCGGAACCGCGGCGATCGGCGACACGGCGCTCCAAGAGGCCCTCGCTGTGGCCTACCAAGCCTGTGATCGCGCGCGCGAAGAGATTCTTCCGCGCTATCGGCGCGTCGCCGTCGAGACCAAGAGCGACGGCTCTCCGGTCACCGAGGCCGACCTCGCGGCGGAACGTGTCATCCGTCGCGTAATCGAGGAATCCTTTCCCGACGACGCGATCCTCGGCGAGGAGTTTGGCGCCAAGAACGGTAATCCGGCGGCCCCATCTGGTCGCCGCTGGATCATCGACCCGATCGACGGAACGATTGCTTTTTCCCGGGGCATCCCGCTCTTCACGACGCTCGTCGCACTGCTCGTCGACGAGGAACCGGTGATGGGGGTGATCGATCTTCCGGCGGTGGGCGACCGCATCGGCGGAGTGCGGGGCGGCGGCGTCTGGCGAGGGAACGAGCGCCTCTCGATTTCGGACGGGCCCAGCCTGTCCGACGCACTCGTGTGTCACGGTGATCTCTTCTGCTTCGATCTCGCCGGAATGCGTTCAGTCTATGATTCGATGAGCCACGCGATCCCCAAATTGCGCGGCTATACCGACGCATTCGGGCATCTCCTCGTCCTGTCGGGTGCGGCGGACGCCATGGTCGACTGTGACCTGAACCCCTGGGATGCGGCCGTGACGCGGGTGCTTGCTGCGGAAGCGGGGGGGATCTGTTGGGTTCGCGAGCGCGAGAGCGGCAGCAAGCTCGATCTCGTGTTCGGTAGCCCGCCGGTCGTGCAGGCGATCGGCAACTTCATCTGAGCAGTCTCCGAAGGCGCGGCCGAAGGGACGGGTCCCGGCGATAAAGTGCGCGCTGACCCTGAGTCCGTGTGGCGATCGGCCCCAGACGACGACCCCGCGCGCTATGTTCCGCGCGCCTCACCGGCGGCCCATGGGTTCTCGGGTGGCGTACCCCACGGCCGCCGCATGTCACTCGACTTTCGCGATGCGGCCGTCCGCGAACGACTCGATTCGCAACCGCTCGAACAGGTGAGATCGAGGCCAGAGAACGCGCAACAAGGCGTGAGGACGATCTCACGAAGCTGCGACGTTGACTGTGATGACCAGGAGATGACCGACCGATGACTACTTCTCTCGATGACGCCCGATCGATCCTCGCAGCCGGCTCGACACTGCTAACCGACGCGGTGGCGGCCGCCAAACGGCTCACCGACGGCGGAAAGATGATCGATGATCACCAGGTGATCACCGAGCGGGTCGCCTACGCCGCAACCGAAGCTGTCGCGGCCCACGCGGTGCTCGCCGAGCTCGATGCCTGGACCTCCGAAGGGAACTCGACCCCGCTTCGTGAGAAGACGGCCATCGCAGCCGTCGGCGAACTCATGAACAACCTGCGCGAGCGGCTCTCCTCGGCTGCCGACGATCTCGGCATCGGAGATTCCGCGGTCGAGTCGGCCTTCCCCGTTGACGTTCGCGCGGCGCTGCGCCGAACGACCGCGGAGACGTTGCTTCGGGAACTCGGTGTCGTCGCCGCAGACACCGGTGGCCGAAACGATTGGGTCCTCGACGAGATGCACGAACAGGTGCGAGACCAGGTCCGCGAGTTCGCCACCCAGGAAGTAATTCCCCACGCGGAACACATACACAGAACCGACGCGACGATCCCCGAGGAGTTCATCGAGAAGATGGCGGAGCTCGGATTCTTCGGTCTCTCGATCCCCGAGAAATACGGCGGGGTCGAGATGGGCAACCTCGCGATGATTCTCACGACCGAAGAGCTGTCGCGAGCGTCACTCGCCGCGGCGGGCTCGTTGATCACGCGACCGGAGATCCTGACGAAGGCGCTGATGGGCGGAGGGACCGAGGAACAGAAACAGTACTGGCTCCCGAAGCTTGCCTCCGGTGAGGTCATGGCTGGCATTTCCGTCACCGAACCCGACATTGGCTCCGACGTTGCGGGCGTGAAATGTCGCGCCACTCGTGGAGCCGTCGACGGCGTCGACGGATGGATCATCGACGGCCCCAAGGCGTGGTGCACCTTTGCCGGTCGCGCAAACGTCCTCGCGGTCTTGCTGCGCACCGACACCGATCTCTCCAAGGGTGCGAAGGGCTTGTCGCTCTTCGTCGTTCCGAAGGAATCGTCACGCGAACATTCCTTCGAATGCACACAGGCTAGTGGCGGCCGTCTCGTCGGCAAGGCCGATGCGACTCCCGGATATCGTGGGATGCATTCCTACACCCTCAATTTCGAGAACTGGTTCGTCCCCGCCGACCACCTCGTGGGCGGCGACGCCGGTGAGGGTCGCGGCTTCTATCTCCAGATGGCGGGCTTTGCGGCCGGTCGCCTGCAGACCGGCGGGCGCGGCTGCGGACTCGCTCAGGCGGCGCTCGAGGAAACAGCCAAATACGTCGTCGACCGCAAGCAGTTCGAGACGCCCATTTCCGAATTTCAGTTGACCCAATACACCCTCGGCAAGATGGTTGCCCAGATCGCGGGCGCCCGCGCCATCACCTACGCCGCAGCACGTGCCTTCGACGAGGACGAACGCGCCGCGGCGCCCCTCGCCGCACAGGCAAAACTCCTGGCCTGCGACGTCGCCGTGACCGCAACTCAGCAGGGCCAACTGATGCACGGCGGGTGGGGTTATGCGGAGGAGTACCCGATCAGCCGCTATGTCGTCGATGCGATGGTCTTGCCGATCTTCGAGGGCGTCAAGCCCATCCTCGAACTCAAGGTGATCGGCCGGGCGATTCTCTCGGCCTGAGTGATCTACTTGCCGTCGAAGAACTCGACCAGGATATCGATCATCGTTCCGACGTCGCCGCTCCCGGCCATCTCACGACAGGAGTGCATGGAGAGCATCGGGTTCCCCACGTCGACCGTCCGGATCCCGACACGAGCGGCGCTGATCGGTCCGATCGTCGAACCGCAACCGAGGTCGCTTCGCATGACGAAGTTCTGCGGCTTGATTCCGACGCGCCCACAGAGCGCTGCGAAGAACCCGGCGCTCTCGGCGTCGGTCGCGTAGGCCTGATTCGAGTTCGTCTTGATGACCGGGCCGGCACCGATCTTCGGCCGATGGCCGGCCTCGTGGAGATCCGCGTAGTTCGGATGGATCGCGTGAGCCATGTCCGCGGAGATCAGCCAGGAGCGTGAGACCGCGCGAGCCAACTCCTCTCCCGTTCCCTCGCCTACCCGCGACGCGATGCGTTCGAGGGTGTCCGAGAGGAAGGTGCCGCCGGCGCCCTGCGTACTTCGACTACCGACTTCTTCGTGGTCGTAGAGAACGATGACGCGCGTTGCTGGAACCGGTCCCTTCGAGCCCGCCGCGATCAGGGCCGTCAGACCGGCGTGACTCGAGGCCAGGTTGTCCAGGCGCGCGGCGTGGATGAACTCGCCGTCCGCGCCGGACAGAGCGGCCGGCTGGACATCGTACGCCATCAGGTCCCACGCCAGGATGTCTTCCGATTCGGGTTCGGTCCCGTCTCGTCCAAGCTCCGCGCAGAGCAGATCCAGCAATTGGCCGTCCTCAGAAAGCCCCAGGAGCGGCGCGAGATGGCGCTGGGCATTCAGCTTGAGGCCCTCCTGGTTCAGCTCGCGATACAGGTGGATCGCCAGGCTCGGCACGCGGAGCAGAGGCCGGGCAAAGTCGACCAGGCGTGTTTCCGTCTCGGATCCGACGCGCACCGACACACGACCGGCCAGGGAGAGGTCACGATCGAGCCAAGTATGCAGCAAGACACCGCCATAGGGCTCGACCGCGAGCTGGTGATAGTCGTGAGAATGGATGTCGGCCGCGGGTTTGATTCGAAGATTTGGAGAATCTGTGTGGGCACCGACGATCCGGAACCCTCCCGCCGATGGAGCGGCGGAGCCGACTTCGAACGCCGCCAGGCTTCCGCCTGCCCGCACGACATAGCGTCGATCCCCCGCCGAGAGCGACCAGCTCTCTGATTCCTCGAGCCGAGAAAAGCCCGCGGCTTCGAGACGCGCGCGCACCTGGGCGACCGCGTGATAGGGGGTGGGAGATCGATCGATGAAACCGAGGAGATCGTCGACGCGGTCATTCATGACGCGAGATCATAGCCGCAGGACGGCGCCGAGGACGATCCATACGTTCGCACTCGGGAGAATCAACGCGAGCCCGCACCGGATCCCGCCCGAAGCGAGTTCTAGAATCGCAGCTCGACCGACATCGCGTTGCGCTTCTTTGCCCGCAGCCGTAGGCGGAGCAGCATTTCTTGCTTGCCGATCTCGACGGGTCGTTCGGTCCGGAAGAGGTCTTGGCTCCGCTTGCGAAACCCACTCAAGCGCTGGAGGTCGGGATTCGTTCCAAGCTCGACCGCGGCGGCGAGCGCTTCGTCGGTGATCTCGGCCCGGGAGAGGAGGGGCGTCAGATCGGGGATCTCGAGGAGTGCATCGAG
>JAPYTP010000048.1 GCA_029941885.1 Myxococcota bacterium | reverse complement strand
GTAGAGAAGCGGCTTCTCCTGAGATTCTCCGACAGCCTTCGAAGCCGCGAAATGAATCGCCCCGGACATCGGCCCCTCCCGCTCAAAGACCCGAGCGAGCGCCGCGCGATCTCGGCAGTCGATCTCATGACATCGCAATCGCCTACCGCAGATCGCCTCGAGCCCATCCAGCACCGAGAAATCCGAATTCGAGAAATCGTCGACCAGGATTGGCTCGAAACCATTCTCGAACAGATCGACGACGGTATGGGACCCGATGTATCCCGCGCCGCCCGTCACCAGGATTCGGGGCCGTGTCGTCTCGTACAAGTTCATTCTCCCTGGATCGCTGCGCTAGGTATTTTGGATCGTCATCCCACCATCGACCGGAATCACCACTCCGTTGAGGTAGGAAGATGCGGGGAGCGCCAGACTGAGCGTTATTTGAGCGACCTCCTCCGGACTCCCATAGCGACGCAGCGGAACGCGTCGGCGGGCAAACTTCTCACGGGCCGCCTCGGGAATCCCCTCGGTCAGGCCCGTCAGGATCGGACCCGGACAGATACAGTTCGTCGTCACGCCCAGTGCACCCAGCTCGACGGCCATCGAGCGCGTCAATCCGATGACCCCGTGCTTCGCAGCAACATAGGGACCGGTCCCGCGACTGGCGCCCAGCCCTTCCGTGGATGCGATATTCACGATCCGGCCTTCCCCGTTGCGACGAAGTTGCGCCAGACAGGCTCGCGCCAGACGCTGGTGTGACGTCAGCATGACGTCCATCGCGCGCTGCCATTGCGGCTCGTATTCGTTATCGGGCTGTTCGTAGGAAGCGCCGATTGCGATTCCGGCATTGTTCACGAGGATGTCGATATCCCCGAGTGTCGACTGGACGAGGCCGACGACCTCATGGATGCGTCCCGGATCGACGACATCGAGGGTCCAACCCGCCGCTTCTCCACCGACGCCCTTGATCTCCGCGACCACGGAATCGACCTTCGTCTGATCGAGATCCGTGACCGCGACACGGGCTCCCTCGTCCGCAAAGAGATGGGCGGTCGCGCGACCCATTCCACTCGCTGCTCCCGTTATCAGGACGACCCGACCCGCGACCGAACGACTGAGCTGAGACAACCGTGCCATGCCCGCCAGCATATCCCATCCCGGCGCATCAAAGATCGCGCGTCGGTTCGGGGAGAATCCCACGACCTCGTCACGGATCGATCGGGAAGGGGTGACCGAATCGGGGTCGGAAGGAGCAAGAAACCCCGCCGAGACGGGGGCACCGCGCGCCCCACCCGAGAGCGCCGAGGGGGCCCACACAGGGTGCGTGGAGGCAGGCGGGGTTGGAGATCGTGATCTGCCGAAGGCGCGGAATTCCGCGGTGGAGGAGCCCCCAACCACGATGGATTTCGTGAGGCGAAATTCGGGCTGCAAATGGTCGGGCCGGTGGGACTTGAACCCACGACCTCTTGACCCCCAGTCAAGCGCGCTACCAGACTGCGCCACGGCCCGCCGAGCGCCTAGGTTTAGCCCACGTCGTGGGGGGCTGTCTATGGTCCGACGCTCGGCGTGACGAATTGACGAACGGCGCGATCGGTGCCCCGCTGATCAGATCTCGAGATCGTCCTCGATCGGGCGGCCCATCCAATCCTCGCGCCGCTGCTTCTCCGTGAGAGCATTCGGCCGTGGGTCCCCGGACGACTCGAAACGAGCGAAAGCGAGTTCGTGGACACGCCGCGGTACCCCAGATGAGAGGGCGTGGATTCGGCTGGCTTCGACCCCGTCGATCCGCGCGATTTCCGCCCCCGGAAAGCCGGCCCATTGCATGCGTGCCCGAACGTAGGCCCCGGTCTCCTGTGGGTTCATTCTCGTGCGGAAGGAGATTTCCGCGGGTTCGAAGGGATGCAGCGCGGAAAGGAGTCGCGTGGCCTTGGAATCCAGATTGAGTGTCACCACGATTCGCAGCGGCGAATTCGACCGTGGGAGCCCGACGATCAACGCCTGAAGCGTTTCCATCGGCATCGAGTCGGCGTCGTCGAATAGCAGGTAGAAGGGGTCGGCGGGACCTCCGCCGAGTTCGATCAGGGCTTCGAGAGCCCGCCCTGGATCCTCGAACTCGGCTACCCGCGAGGGCGAGATTCCCAGCAGTCCATGGACCCAGATCGCAAGATCGGGCACCGCCAGCCCGGCGTAGGGAAGGTAGAGTGCGCGGGCCTTCCCTCCGCGACCGCCGACCGATCCAATCGGTCCCCCGATCATCGCTGCCCCTTCGTTCACCCGGGACTCGATCACTCGAAGGAGCTGGGTCTTTCCGAGGCCAGGCGTGCCGATCAACACCGCCACACTCGAGCCGAGATCGTCCGACTCACCCCAGGTGCGAATCGCGGCAAGCACTGCCTCGGTCGCGTCCCTCGGTACATAGGCGCTCGGATCGCACGTCTCCGAAAATGCCCGTCGGCGGGCAGATTCGATCAGGTTCGTCACGAGGGGCTGGGTCACGCTCCGTCCTGGAGCACACGCCTCAGCGCCACCAGCTCGTTCTGCATCCCATCGAGTGCCGAACGAAACGAAACCCACGCCTCATTCGAAACCGCTGATGCTGATGTAGAACCATCTCCACCGGTGTTGGGCGGGGTCGCGAAGCCTGCACCACTCGGCTGATCGAGCAGCGCGAGCGCTTCGTCGACACCGAGTTCCTGAACCCGCTGTCGCGCGCCGGCGATCGTGTATCGCTCCTCCCAGAGCAACCGTTTGAGGAGCCAGACGAATTCGATGTCTCGTTTTCGGTAGAGCCGCTGCTTGGATCGCGACTTCGGTGGCGCCATCCAACGGAACTCGGTCTCCCAGTAGCGAAGCACGTGCGCCTTCACGCCCGTGATACGACTGACCTCACCGATTCGATAGTAGAGCTTGTCCGAAGCGCGGAGTGCTATGCGGGACGCCTCGTCGACCGCGGCATCCGGTACCCCATCCGCCAGCCCGAATTCATCGAGCGCGTTCGACTTGAGTCCCACCTTCCGGCGATTGGACTTCCTTCTCTTGCCCGGCATGCGATCCCCCGAAGCGACTTGCGTGGAACCCACGATGCCACGGCAAATCCGACGATGCACGAAAAACTTCGATCACGGGAATGGAAACGCGTTTACGGAGCGCCCCGCGAAAGTAATCGAGGCTCGCGGGTGTCCAGTTTTCGGACTAGTGCCGGTCGACCGCTTCGGCCTCTGCGACTCGATCTGCGTCCGTGACTTCATTCTCGTTGAGGACATTTTTCAGGACCAGGCTGGGCTTGAAGGTAAGGACGCGACGCGCATCGAGCAGGATTTCCTGTCCCGTCTGGGGGTTCCTCCCCTTGCGCGCGTTCTTTTCACGCACCACGAAGTTCCCGAAGCCTGAGATCTTGACCTTCTCTCCCTGCGCCAAGGTCTCTTTCATGATCTCGAAGACCTTCTCCACGAGCTCGGCGGCTTCCTTCTTCGAAAACCCCACTCGCTCGTAGATCTGTTCGACGATCTCCGCTTTCGTCATCGTCCGCTCTCCCCCCGACTCCCGGAACACATCGCCCCGGTCGTGCCATCGGGTTCATCCGTTCAAGACCATCGAACCTCGCCCATCGACGCCGAGCGTGCAATCACGCGCCCCTCGAGGCCGCCTCGATCAAGCAATCGCCTCTTTCGCCCGCTCCGCGATCGCTGAGAAGCCCTGTGGATCCTCGAGCGCGATCTGAGCGAGAACCTTGCGGTCCACTTCGATTTCCGCTGCCTTCAGCCCAGCCATGAGTCGGCTATAGGAGACGCCGTTCTGGCGTGCGGCGGCGTTGATTCGCGCGATCCAGAGCGCGCGGAATTCTCTCTTGCGTTGGCGACGGTCGCGATACGCGTATTTGTCGGCCTTCTCGACGGCCTCGACCGCCACGCTGTGGAGCTTGCTACGCCCACCGAAATAGCCCTTCGCCCGGTTCAATACTTTCTTGCGTCGTTTGGCGCCCGGGACGCCCCTCTTCACTCTCGGCATCTTCTATTCCTTCTCTTTTCCGACCCGAACGGTGATTCCGTGTCGGTCGGGCATGCTCGATAGGCGTGCCTCGGCCCATTCGAGCTGATTGATTCGGTCTCTCCCCGATCCCTGGTTCATCGTCGGATCACGCGTCCCGCGCGATCGCTAGAGATAGGGAAGGAGTCGTCGCACCCGCGACGCATCATCACTCGACACGAGGTCGTGCTGACGCAGTTGTCGCTTCCGTTTGGTGCGCTTTTTCGTAAGGATGTGCTGGCGGTTCGACTTGTTGCGCTTCAGCTTCCCGGTTCCGGTTCGACTGAATCGCTTGGCCGCCCCACTATGTGTCTTCATCTTGGGCATCTCGAGCCTCTCCTTTTTCTCTCTATGCTCTCGCTCGCCAGGCTGCGAAATCCCGCCCGCGAGTGATCTCGCTTTCGGGGATCGCCTATCCGGGTTCAGGTGGTCGGTAACGCCTCGTCGGATGATTCATCCGGCGCTTCCGCCACCCCCAGATCGGGCGTGTCTACGTTTTCTTCTTCAACGGCTTCGGCCGCCTTCGCTTCCTCGGCTTCTCCCGCTGCCTCTTCCGCGGCGCGCTTCGCCTCGGCCACGGCCTCACGGTCCGCGACCAGAATCATCGACATGAAGCGCCCTTCCATTCTCGGCGAACTCTCCAGTTTCGCGATCGGGCCGAGTTGTTCGAGCACCGCGTTTAGCTGCTCCCGCCCGCGATAGGTGTGAACCATCTCGCGCCCGCGGAACATGACCGTCACCTTGACCTTGTCACCTTCCATCAAGAACTTCCGAGCATTGTTGAGCTTGAAATTCAGATCGTGCTGATCCGTTCCCGGTCGCAGCTTCACCTCTTTGAGAGTGGCCGAGTGGGACTTCTTGCTCGCATTCTTCTTTTTCTGCTCGTACTTGAATTTGCCGTAGTCCATGATTCGACAGACGGGGGGCCGCGAATTTGCCGCCACCTCGACAAGATCGAGTCCGTCTTCTCGGGCAATGACGATCGCATCCTCGGGTGTCATGACACCCAACTGCTCACCATCAGCCCCGATGACGCGGACCTCACGCACTCGGATTCGTTCGTTTACCCGGGTCGCATCGCGTTCCGGAGCTACGATTCTGAACTTGGATCGGGCAGGTATCTGACTTTCCTCCTCAGGCCAATGGGGCCAAGCGACGTTCGGCATTCGCGGACTGCAACTCGCTAACGAGCGCCTCCGCCGACATCGCATCCATTGCCTGCTTGGATTTTCGCAATCGAGGGGAAACCGTTCCCCGTTCGACTTCCTCATCTCCGATCACAAGGGTGAGCGGAATCTTCTGTTTTTCGGCATCTCGAATTCGGAATCCAAGAGTCTCGCTCCGATCGTCTACTTCCGCACGTACACGTCCCGAAGTGAGCGTGGATTTTATTTCGCGAGCGCGTGGCGCATGACGATCCGAGATCGGCAGGACGAGAACCTGCATGGGAGACAGCCAGAACGGGAAATCCCCGCCGGTATGTTCGATATAGATACCGATGAAGCGCTCGAGGGACCCCAACACGGCCCGATGAAGCATCGCCGGCTGATGGAGCTCACCGTCGCGGCCAACATACCCCAGCCCAAATCGCCCGGGCATCGCCATATCGATCTGGATCGTCGCCAGGGTCCAGGCTCGGCCCAGGACGTCCTTGAAATCGGCCTCCACCTTGGGCGCGTAGAAGGCGGCGTCGCCCTCCTTGATCCGACACTTGAAACCGGCCCGCTCGACCGCCTCGATCAACGCCTTCTCGGCAACATCCCAATCCTCGGGCTCACCCAGAAATTCTTCGGAGCGGGTCGACACGGACATCTCGACACCTTCGAGGCCGAGCTTGTCATAGACTTCCGCGGTCATCCGAAAGAAACTGTCGATCTCCTCGGGGACTTGGCCGGGCTCACAATAGATGTGCGCGTCGTCCTGAGCGAAGGCTCGGACCCGGGTAATGCCGTTCAGGGTGCCGCTGCGCTCATTTCGGTGGAGCCTCGAAAATTCGGCCCAGCGAATCGGCAGCTCACGATAGCTGCGCTTGCCCGTCGAGAAGAGATGACAGTGGCCGGGGCAGTTCATCCCCTTGACGCCGAGTTCTTCGCCCTCGTCGGATCCCTCGAACCAGTACATGTCGTCGTAGAACTTGTCGTAGTGGCCGGAGGTCTTGAAGAGCTCCGAGCGGAAGAGCTGCGGAGTGAGGACCTCGTTGTACCCATATCGGGGATAGAGATCCTGGATGAAACGGATGAGTTCGTTGTAGAGGGTCATGCCCTTCGGCAGATAGAACGGGGATCCCGGCGCGAGTGCGTCGAGATGAAAGAGGCCGAGTTCCTGCCCCACGCGCCGATGGTCACGCTTCTTGGCTTCCTCGAGGCGAGCGAGATGGCTCTTGAGCGCCTTCTTGCTCTCGAAGGCGGTGCCGTAGACACGCTGAAGTTTCGGTCCACTCTCGTCACCACGGAAATAGGTTCCGGAGGACTCGAGTAGCTTGACGGCGCCGATCTGTCGGGTGTTTCCCACGTGGGGGCCCCTGCACAGATCGGCGAACTGACCATGACGAAAGATCGTGATCTCCGCGTCCTCGGGAATATCGGCGAGCCGCGATAGCTTCAGATCCTCACCCAGAGACCGAAAGAGCGAGGCCGCCTCGTCCCGGGTCATGACTTCACGTTCGAAGGCTGCGCCCTCGGAGAGGATCGAATTCATCTCCTTTTCGATTCGCTCGATGTCCTCGGGCGTGAAGGGCTCATCCACGAGAAAGTCGTATTGGAACTTTTCGCTGTGATCGGTTCGCCCGGCGTCCACCTGGGCCCCCGGAAACAGACGTTTGACCGCATCGGCCATCACGTGCTCCGCGGAGTGTCGGATGATCTCGCCACCCTCTTCGTCCCGAGTCGTCACGATCTCGATCGCAACGCTCTTGGCGAGGGGAAAGCGAAGATCCACGAGCTGGCCTTCGATTCGACCGGCGAGCGCGGCCTTCGCGAGGCCGGGGCCGATCCTCTCGGCGACGTCGAGAACCGTCACGCCGGCTTCGAAGTCGAGCTGATTCCCATCGGGCAAAGTAATCTGGATCGGGTCGCTCATCGGAAACCGATCGCAATCGCGACTCGGCAACGGTCGACTGCGCGCGCGCGCAGGACGACGTCCCGGACCTCGACGTCGATGTCGATCCGCGCGAGTCGGGCTTCCAGATTTTTCGAGCCACGCACCACAGCGCTCCTCGAGACCATCGCTCCTGGCGATGTCCGTCCTTGCTTCGGTCTTTCGACCCACATACCCCGAACGATGGGCCCGATTTCGGGGTGTCATCCGGGGCTGTCCGAAATGAAGGCCCCCGGGTCGGAAGGTCCTCTGAACGACTCATCGCAAAGCCAGGGGGGTTGTTCCCCTAGCTGGTAGGCACGGGCGGAATTGAACCGCCGACCCCCGCCATGTCAAGGCGGTGCTCTAAACCCCTGAGCTACGTGCCTAAAACCCAGCTAAGGCGGCGGTTTAATTAGCCTTTTGATTGGGTCGTGTCAATCGTTTCCGAAGGGGAAAGCAACCCCCTGGGACGGAATAGAGCGCCATGAACCGCCACTGAGCGGTCGCTCAGGGTCAGATCAGCTCGTCGGTCCAGATTCGGGCTCGGAATCCAAGGACTCGGCAAACCATCTGCCCATCACTCGAATGCGCCCGGAGCGCGGATCGATCCCGAGCGGCTCGAGAATCAGCTGCGGATTACGGTACCCCGCCAACCGACCCGCCAGCGACTCCGCGCCAAAGGGCCCCTCGACAGAGAGAACCTGCCGCTCCCGTTCGAAGACGAGCGTCCGGACCCGGGTCGCCCCGAGCTGCTCCCGAAGCGCGGCCAGCACCGTCTCATGCGCCTCGTAGCGAGCCAGTCCGACCACCTCGAGAATGACCGCCTCGGCCGTCGGCTGCGGATCGAGCACCGACACGAGGCCTGCTCGCTCGAGCGCGGCACTGACGCGATCGACGTCGACGATCACTTCGACCACCACGACGTATTCCGTCTCGATCCCGGGCACATCCGCGAATAGAACCGGGAGCTCCCCCTGATCCTCGAGGATCCGGTAGCTGCGGGTGTACGGAAGCATGTCCTTGCCGAGGGCCGACCCGAGGATCGCGACCTCGTCCTCGGTCGGAGTCTCGGCGCCGAGTCGCGCGTCCCACGCCGCCGGCTCCGAGCTCGCCGGATCGCTGTCGAGCCCCGGGCCCGCCTGCTCGAGAGGCGGCACGAGTTCCTCGGCGCGGGCTCGCTCGTCCTCGCGCTCCGCCTCCGCCATCGATTCAGCATCGACGGGCTCCGGTGCGGATTCCCCGATCAGCTCGAGGGCAACGCGAGAGACGCCCTCCCAGCGTGCTCGAGAGATCGCTTCGTCACGTGGAATGACACGCGACCGCAACGAATCCCGAATCCCATAGATCCCGACCGCCTCCACGCGCTGAAGGTCAGCCCGAGCCGTCTCTGCCGACGAGAGACCCAGTCCCAGTCCCAGGACCACGACCGAGACTGCGATCACTGGGAAGTTTGGCGGCCACGCCGCGTGGGCCCAGCTGCTTCGAGTTTTCAGGGTCATAGCGCTCGCTCCGTGACGGGCCGCCCGAAGAGCCGATCGACCTCCCTGCAGAGTTCGACCGAGGGCGACACTCCGCGGATCCCTCCGATGCCGAGCACCGTCTCGCTCTCGCCCGGAATCGTGATGTGGAGATAGACACCGCAATCCCCGGAATGGGACCCCAGTAGGCGCCTGAGTGCGATCAATCGATCACGAGTAACGTCCAGCGATTGAACCCGGACCCGCAGGCTGGCGGACAATTTCTCCTCGGCCTGATCGAGGCGGGTCACATCGCGAACGAGGATCTTGGGCGGATCGCCCTCCTCGAGGGTGCCGTGGATGATCAACGGAACCGGACCGCGCTCCCCGGCAGCGTTCGTTTCGTCCTTGGCCGCGCGCAACAACTCGACGTGTTGCTCGAAGGGCTCCGTGAAGATCACGAGTTCGAAGCCCCCCTCGAGATCCTCCAGCTGACCAAATCCCATCCGCTGTCCGCGCTTGGTGCGGGTTTCGCGAAGACCGGTCAGGAGCCCCCCGGCACGAATCTCGCGACCACCCTTGCCCTCGGTGGCCAGCGCCGTCGTGTCCGTGAAGCGAGCCAGCAAGGGCCCGACCGAACTCAGCGGATGTCCGGTGACGTAGAAACCCAAGAGTTCCTTCTCGTGGCTGAGCCGCTCACGCTCTCCCCAATCGGCGGTCTCGACGAGTTTGGGCTGATCGAACCCCTCGCCATCGTTCATTCCACCGAAGAGACTCTCCTGGCCGACCGCACGGTCGCGCTGCGCGGCCGCGGCACGCTCGAGGGCGGAATCGATCGAGGCCCAGGTCGATGCCCGCGCGGGATGCAGGGAATCAAAGGCGCCGCATTTCACGAGCGCCTCGACGACCCGTCGATTGACTTTCCTAGCATCCACGCGATCCGAGAAATCGAAGAGGCTCTCGAATGCCCCATCCCGACGACGAGCCTCGAGAATCGCTTCGATTGCCCCGGCCCCCACGTTCTTGATTCCGGCGAATCCAAAGCGGATCGCCCCTTCGACCACGCCGAAATCCTGTTCCGACTCGTTCACGTCCGGCGGCAGGATCTCGATCGCCCTCTCTCGGACGTGTGCGATATACCGGGACAGGCGGTCGTGGTTCACCGACTCGATCGTGAGGACGGAGGCCAGGTATTCCCCGGGATGGTTGGCCTTCAAAAACGCCGTCTGATAGGTGATGTACGCGTAGGCCGTCGAATGGGCCTTCGGGAAGCCGTAGCCCGCAAACTCGACGATCAGATCGAATACCCGGCCGGCTTCGCTCTCGTTGATGTCTTTCGCGGCAGCGCCATCGATGAAGCGCGCTCGCTGCTGCTGCATGACGTCGGCCTTCTTCTTGCCCATCGCGCGACGCAGCATGTCCGCCTCGCCGAGGCTGTAGCCCGCCATCTTCTGTGCGATCTGGAGGACCTGATCCTGATACACGATGACGCCGAGAGTCTCCTCGGTCAGATCGACGATCGAGGGATGCAAATACTCGGTCTTGGTCGTACCGCTCTTCCGAGCCACGTAGTCGTCGACCATGCCCGATTGCAGGGGGCCGGGTCGATAGAGCGCGACCAGCGGGATGATCTCTCGAAAGGTTCGCGGCCTCAGCTTCAGAACGAGGTCGGTCATGCCCGAGGACTCGACCTGGAACACGCCCTCCGTGTCTCCGCTGCACAAGAGGTCGTACGTCGGTTCATCGTCCATCGGAATCGCGTTGACGTCGAAGTCCTGGAAGCCCTCCTTCTTGCGGATCATGCGCTCGGCATCCGCCATCAGGGTGAGCGTCTTCAGACCGAGGAAATCGAATTTGATGAGGCCGATCTGCTCGACACAGCCCATGTTGTACTGGGTCATCACGTCGCCGGATTTCGCATCCTTGTACAGCGGCACCATATCGATGAGGGGCTGGGTTCCGATCACGACGCCGGCAGCGTGCTTCGAAGCGTGCCGGGTCAGCCCTTCGAGGTTCTGCGCGGTCTCGAGAAGCCTTCGGACCTGTCCGTCCGAGTCCATGAGCGCACGCAGTTCGGGGGATTGGGTGATCGCATCCGCCAGTTTAATTCCGAGGACTTCGGGAATCAGCTTCGCGATCCGATCCACGTCGCCGAAGCTCATGCCGAGGACGCGACCGACGTCCCGAATCGCCGCCTTCGCTTGAAGCGTTCCGAAAGTGACGATCTGCGCGACCTTCATCCCATCGTATTTGCCGTCGAGTTCGTTGCGATCGTCTCCTTCGAGACATTCGGGTCTTTCGCCGTCGTATTTGTCCGCGACGTATCGGATCACCTGCTCACGGCCCCGCATGCAGAAATCGACGTCGATGTCCGGCATCGAGATCCGCTCGGGATTCAGGAACCTCTCGAAGATGATGTCGTATTCGATCGGGTCGACGTTCGTGATGTTCATCCCGTACGCCACGAGACTCCCAGCGGAGCTGCCGCGTCCCGGGCCGACCGGGATATCGTTGGCCTTCGCGTAGTTGATGAAATCCGCAACGATCAAGAAATAGCCCGGAAAGCCCATCGCCTTGATTACGTCCATTTCGTGATTGAGCCGCTCGACGTAGGCCTTTCGGTCGCCCTCGAAGGGCTCGTCCGGCGCCATACCGAGCTTGTTGCGCAGACCGCTCCAGGCCTGTTCCTCCATCACCTCGTCGAGGCTCTTCCCTGCCGGGACTTGATAGTCCGGCATATGGTACGTGCCCATGGGAATTTCGACGTCACATCGCTCCGCGATCTCGAGGGTGGCCTCTACTGCCTGGGGATAGTCGTGAAAGACTTCGCGCATCGCGTCGCCATCTTTCACATAGAAGCCCGTGCCATCGAACCGGAAGCGCTTCTCGTCCGAGACATTCGCCGCCGTACCCACACATAACAACACGTCGTGGTCTTCGTGATCGTGCTCGTCGAGATAGTGCGCATCATTCGTCGCGACGAGAGGTATCCCCATGTCGTGATGCATCTTGAAGAGTTCCTGGTTGACGATTTCCTGTTCCTGGATCCCGTGTCGCTGGATCTCGAGGTAGTAGCGGTCACCGAAGAGTCGCTGAAAATCCTGGGCCATCGTCCAGGCCTTGTCCCCCTCAGCAGCGAGAATCGATCGTGGCACCGGAGCCGAGAGGCACCCGGAGGTGCAAATCAATCCGTGGTGATGTTTCTCGAGGAGTGACCAGTCGATTCTCGGTTTGTAGTAGAAGCCCTCGAGGTAGGCCTTCGAGACCAACCTCATTAGATTCGAGTAGCCGGTCTCATCCATCGCCAGGAGCAGCAGATGGTTGATGGCGTCGTAGCCGGTCTCCTCTCGCTGCTTCTTCTCGCGGTCGAAGCGGGATCCTCCGGCGAAGTACACCTCGCAACCGATAATGGGCTTGACACCATTGGCCCGGGCCTTCTCGTAGAACTCGACCGTCCCGAAGAGATTGCCGTGATCGGTCTGGGCGACCGCCGGCATATTCGCCGCGTTGGCCCGCTCGAAGAGCGGATTGTGCTTGATGGCACCATCGAGCAGCGAGTACTGCGTGTGCAGATGAAGATGTACGAAGGGAGCGGGCACCGGCCGGCGAGCCTCCTATTCCCACTCGATCGTGGCGGGCGGCTTGCTCGATATGTCGTAGACGACGCGGTTGATTCCGGCCACCTCATTGATGATGCGATTCGAGATTCGAGCGAGTACCTCGTACGGGAGATGCGAGAAGTCCGCGGTCATCGCATCGGTCGAACTCACGCAGCGAACGGCCACGACATTCTCGTAGGTCCGATCGTCGCCCATGACCCCAACGCTCTGAACTGGCAGAAAGACCACCAGCGCCTGCCAGATCTCGTCGTAGAGTCCCGCCGCCCGAATCTCCTCGACCATGATCGCGTCGGCTTCGCGCAGCGGCGCCAGGCGCTCGCCGGTGACCTCACCGATGATCCGAATTCCGAGTCCCGGCCCCGGGAAGGGATGCCGTCCGAGCACCCGCGCCGGCAAACCGAGTTCCCGACCGACCGCGCGAACCTCGTCCTTGAAGAGCTCGCGCAGGGGCTCGACCAGCGACAGCTTCATGTCCTCGGGAAGCCCGCCCACATTGTGGTGGGTCTTGATCGTGACGGACTTCCCCTTCACCGACACACTCTCGATCACATCCGGGTAGAGAGTCCCCTGTACGAGGTATTCTACGGCGCCTTCCGTCTCACTGATCCGAGCGGCCTCTTCGTCGAAGACCTCGATGAAGAGATTGCCGATGATCTTCCGTTTTTTCTCTGGCTCGGTCACACCGACGAGGGCCGAGAGAAATCGCTCCGACGCATCGACGCAGATCAGCCTGACACCGAGCGCTTCCTCAAACAGCGCCTCGACCTCCTGCCGCTCGTTCTTCCGCATCATGCCGTGATCGACGAAGATGCAGGTCAGCTGGTCGCCGATGGCCCGATGGACCAGGGTCGCCGCCACCGAGGAATCGACTCCTCCAGAAAGGCCGCAGACCGCCCTGCCCGTACCCACCTGCGATCGGATCGACTCGATGGCCTGGTCGGCGAAGGACGCCATCGTCCAGCTCGAACGACAGCCACAGATTCCGAGCACGAAATTTTCGAGAATCCGGGTGCCCTGCTCCGTGTGGGCGACCTCGGGATGGAATTGAACACCCCAGAAAGCCCTGCTCTCGGAACGAACTGCCGCGAAGGGCGAGCCGCCGGAGCTCGCGATCACGCTCATGTCGTCCGGCAGCGACAGCACCCGATCGCCGTGACTCATCCAGACCACGTGATCGGTATCCGCCGGCAATCCCTCGAACAGCGGATCGTCTCGCTCGATCTTGAGCGTCGCCCGGCCGTACTCACGATCGTCGGCGGACTCGATCTTGCCCCCGAGTCGCTGGACCAGGAGCTGGAGGCCGTAACAGATCCCCAGCACCGGCACACCCAACTCGAGCACGCCGGCGTCCATATCCGGCGAATCCGGGTCGAGTACCGAACTCGGCCCGCCGGAGAGAATGATGCCGGTCGGGTCGAAAGCCTTGATCGTGTCGAGCGTGGTCGTCGCCGGGTGTAGCTCGCAATACACATGGCTCTCACGCACGCGGCGCGCGATCAGCTGGGAGTACTGGGCGCCAAAATCGAGGATCAGGATCCGCGAGTTCGATCCGGAGGGGCGAGAAGACATGAGGGGTCGGTCCTCGGCCAGTTCCACGGCCTTTTCCGCGGTCGCTGCCGCGTCAGATGGTTCGATCGAGCGGGGAACTCGGCCGAGAAATTTATTGGATCGACTCTCGGGGAGTCGACCGCTTCGCCCTGGGTTGGGTGGGGGGTACGAAGCGAGAGGGCAGGACGCCCTATTCCAATCGATAATTCGGAGCTTCCTTGGTCACGATCACATCGTGGACATGGCTTTCTGTGAGACCCGCCGAAGAAATCCGCACGAATTGTGCGTTCGACCGCAGCGCCTCCAGATTGGGGGCACCGCAGAGGCCCATCCCGGAGCGAAGCCCGCCCAGGATCTGATGGGACGACTGGGAGAGGCCGCCCCGATACGGGACACGCCCTTCGATTCCTTCCGGGACCAGTTTCTCGTTCTCGACCTTGTCCTGGAAATAGCGATCACGACTGCCCGCGGCCATCGCGCCGAGGGATCCCATCCCCCGGTAGACCTTGTAGGAGCGACCCTGGAAGAGCACGACTTCGCCGGGGGATTCGTCCGTGCCCGCAAAGAGGGAACCGATCATGATCGTCGAGGCACCCGCAGCAAGCCCCTTGACGACGTCGCCCGAAAACTTGATTCCGCCATCGCCGACCACCGGGATCCCAGCGCGGGAGGCGACCTCGAAGGCATCCCGGATCGCCGTGAATTGCGGAACGCCAACGCCCGCAACCACCCGCGTGGTGCAGATCGAACCCGGTCCGACACCGACCTTGACCGCGGATACGCCCGCCTTGATCAGAGCCTCCGCACCCTCCGCGGTCGCGACGTTTCCTCCCACGACGGATAGGTCCGGAAAATGCGCCTTCAGTTCCCCGATCGCCTTGAGGACGCCCATCGAATGGCCGTGGGAGGTGTCGACGACGACGACGTCGACCCCGGCATCGACGAGCGCTTGTGCTCGCTCGAGTCGATCGGCCCCCACCCCGAGTGCAGCACCGCAGCGCAAGCGCCCGAGATCATCCTTGCAGGCGTTCGGATAGCGCTCGGTCTTCTCGATGTCCTTGATCGTGATCAAGCCGCAAAGCATGCCCGCCTCATCGACCACGAGGAGCTTTTCGATGCGGTATTCATGAAGGAGCTCGCGGGCGCGTTCCATGGTCGTGCCGGGCTCGACCGTGATCAGCCCCTCGCTCGTCATCACCGTGGAGATCTCGGGCGAGACGTCCTTCACGAAACGGAGATCGCGGTTGGTCAGGATGCCGACGGCCTTGCCATCGCGGGTCACCGGTACTCCGGAGATATGGAAGCGGCTCATCACCTCGAGCGCCTCGCGAATCGGCTGCTCCGGACGCATCGTGATCGGGTCGACGATCATCCCCGATTCCGATCGCTTGACCTTGTCCACTTCACCGGCTTGCTCGGCGACGGTCAGATTCTTGTGAACGATGCCGATCCCGCCGGTACGCGCCATGCAGATGGCGGTCTCGTGTTCGGTGACCGTGTCCATTGCGGCAGACACGAGCGGGGTATTCAATTCGATCTCGGCGGTGAACCGGGTTCGGAGATCGACCTCGTCAGGCAGGACCTCGGACGCTGCTGGCACGAGGAGTACGTCGTCGAAAGTCAGTCCTTCACGAATGTCCGATTGACTCATCGTTGCTTTGTGCCGCCTGTCTGATTAGGTTTGCGATTCGGTAGAACGATTCGGATCTCGTTTTCTCTAGCAGTCGAGAATCTGCTTGCAGATAAGCGAAACTCCCGCGCTTCGTAGCCTACCTCGCGAGAGGTTGCCGTGAGCCACACGGAAGACGCGCCGATCCGCAATCACGAATGCGCGAGGACCCGATGGAAAGCGGGGCCAACGATAGTCCCACCGAAGAGGAGAGCGGCCCGCCCACCACGTCCCCCCCGCGAAGTCGAACCCGGAGGATAATCGCGCGCCCTTGGACGGTCAACCGATTCGGGACCGCGGGGCGCTAGCCCGTCTGCGCGGGGTCATTCTCGACGAGGGTTTCGAGCGCCTGGCGCGCCTGAGCCGCGAGTTCTCCGGCGACGGCCTCCGCGAGCCGAAATGCCGCCCTGGGCGCATCGTCCGCCAGCCTCGGCAGCGCCGTTCGAGACAACGTCTGGACCGAGGCCGGCCCGTCCGCGATCGCGGTCACCTCGCGTTTCCCGAATGAGAATAGAGAGGCTCCACCGAGATGGGTCGGCGCCTCGAGGGTGCCCAGAACGGAGCCCGTTCGCTTGCTCTTCAGTCTCAGACGCCCCTCGCAGAGCAGAACCAGGCCCTCGCTCTCGGTTCCCTCCCGAAACACGCTCCTACCATCGAGCAGTTGGCGCTCTTCCAGCAGCTCCGCAAGCGCCTCTCGGTCATCCTCGCTGAATCCCGCGAGGAGCTGAAACTGCTTGAGCGAATCGGGACTCATGGAACGATCCTCGCGAAAAGACTGCGCAAGACGGAACTCGGATCCTTCTCCACTTCGATCGGCAGCAGGAACAGGCTCGCATCATCGATTAGAGAGAGGTTGTCCCGCAGGTCGTCGGGCGAAAGCCGATCTCCCTCGGACAACATGACGACATGGAAGGTTCGGGCGTCGGACCCACGGGCGAGCACCTGGGCGATCCGATCAAGACCGGTCGCCGACACCCCGACCCGCGCGTCGAGCAGGAAGATCGTCCCCAGGGCGCCGTGTCCCGCAAAGGTCCAGAGTGGCTCGTATGCCTCGTCCCCGGGCAGGTGCACCAGATCGATTCCGAACTCTCCGTCGACGTCGATTCGAGCCATGGACTCGAGATCTCCCGGGCCGATCAGTCCCCGCTCGAAGCGGGGCGCGAGTTCGACGCCCGGGACCTTGATCAACAGGCCGGCGAACTGGTCGGCGATCGCCTGGCTTGCCGCGACGACCAGCAACTTGCTGCTCGGCGGCGCGATCTCGCGCGCGAGCCCCCGCTGGGCGAAAGCGCGAAGACGTCGACACTGAGATTCGTGGAAGAGCGTGAGTCGGGAGGCCTCGGCCGGAGCGATCTGGGCGCGGCCGAACTCGACGATCCCGCGCTCTGCGAGGGTGTGAAGGGTGCGCAGGACCTGGTAGTCGGGGTGGCCGCACCGGTCGACGATATCTCCAACACGATCGACCTCCTCCAACAGGCTGAGAACCTCCTGGGTGAGCGGATGAACGGCGTTCGGGAGCTCGGCACGATCGACACACAGTTTCACGGGGGACTCGATCGGTGGCAGCTTGGGTGCCAGCCGATTCCATTCGTCGAGCTGACCGAGGCCTTCGGCCAGCACGGAGCGGGTCGGCGCCTTGATCGTCGCGCCGGTCGAGATCTCGCAAGGCTCGAAGAGGAAATCACCGGAATTCCAATCGAGCATCCGGAAGAGCGCCTTCTCGCCGGTCGCCGAACCGGCCTCCGCGGAATGGATCTCGCCCTCGCTGACCTCGACCCAACCGTGTGGCGTCGAACCGTCGTCGAGAACCGGCGTGAGGGTCAACCGACCACTCGATCGCCTTACGTTCAGCATCTGCAGCAATTCCGCGGGTCTCAGCTCCGCAAGCGTGCCGTCGAATTCTCGTTCGACTGCGGCACGCTCTTCGAGGCTTTCGATGCGCACTTGCCGATCGAGCAACTCTTCGACGGCGTCATGGATGTCATTGGTCTCGGCGCCCGCTCCGAGCGTCGCGTCACCCACACCGCCGACTTCCCCTGCGCGCTGGGCGTCGACCCCGAGGAAGAGGAATCGAGCGGAGCGCGTGCGGGGATTGGCGCGAAGAATCTCAGCGAGCTTGTCGGCCTCGACCAGAGGCAGATCCACCTGGGCCACGATCACGCGCGGATGTTCGACCAGCGCGATCTCGAGTGCGCCCGCGCCGTGGGGGGCGACCTCGCAGTGGTGACCGGCAGCTTCCAAGGCGGTCGCCACGCGCTGGGCCCGACCCAGATTGCCGTCTGCAATGAGAATCAAATCGGCCGACATGATGGTGGCTTCAATCCTCCCTAGATCGACAAGACGATCTCGAGCTCGCGCCCGAGTTCGAAGGCCAGAAATTCGACGAGGGCACGATCCGAGGACTGGAAGATCGCGGCCCGAGCGGCAGCCAATTTGAGCTGACCGACCATCGCGTAGGCGGGACCGTCCCCGAAATAGACGAGGAAGGGCCGCCGGGAATCGAGCCCCGACTTGGAGACCCAGGTGACGTGTGGGTTCGATTCGCGCTCCTCGCCCTCGGCGAGGAGAATGATCTCGCTGCGGCAGTAATGCCCCTGCATCTCGTGCAGCACTTCGAGGACGTCGGGCAGCCAGCGCACACCGGGCGAGAGGAAGAGCACGCCACGATCCGCGGGCCGTCGCACGACGTCCTCGAGAACGAAGCGCATGATCTGTCCTTCCGCTTCGACGGGCTCGATCGTCCCCAGTTCCAACATGCAGTCGAACATCGGATCGATCGCCTGGGAACGCCTCCATTCGGGCCGCAGGGCAAGCAGACTCGTGCCGGTCTGTTCGATCCGGTCGTCGAGCACCGTCTGGAGCGATTCGAGCTGGGTTCCGTCGACCGGAAACGTCGTCGAGGCGATTCGCGCCGCCGGGGCCTCCGTGCCCTCCCAGAGCGCCGCGAAGGCCGTACGAATTCGCTGAGACAGCACCCCCGCCCCGAGGGCATCGGTCTGCGGGAGCAAGAGCAGGAAGGCGCCTTCGTCCCCCGTCGCAAGCACGTCCGTCGCGCGCAGTGCCCCCTCGACCCGACGCGCCGCTTCGACGACCTCTCGATCGTTCGCGTCCGGGGCATCCTCCCCGGTCCAACCCTCGATGTCGACCCGAATGATCGAAAAGCGGTGCCCGAAGCGATTGGCTTTCTGGATCTCGTTGCGCACCGCATCTTCGAAATAGGCCTGTGAGTAGGCCCGCGTCTCGGGGTCGCGAAGCGAACGACGCTCGAGGGCCCGAAAGCGCATCGCATTGTGCATCGCGACCCCTGCGAACTCACAGAATTTCTCAGCCAACGCGCGATCCGAAGGATCGAAATATTCTCGATCGAGCTTGCCCGAGAGCCGCAGAATTCCGAGTGTCATGCCGCCGGCACGGATCGGCAGATAGAGCGCCTCGCCCCCCGATACATCCTCCGGCATCTTGGCGAGCACGGAACGCGCGGTCGAGATCCCGGGGCACCAGGCCGCCTGGACCTCGGCGAGTTCAACCGACTCGGGCTCCTGTGCGATACGAACGAGTCCCCGAGCCCCGACCCGTTCGAGCTTTCCCCGACCGGGGTCTTCCGCGACCCAGAGCACACCCGACTCCGCCTGGGTCTCGAGGCAGAGTCCCTCGACGATGCGCTCCGCCAGAGGCTCCACGCTGAGCGTGGAGAAGAGACCATGTGCGCGCTCCATCAACGAGAGCACACCCATGAATTCGAGGTTCTCTTCGATCAGCCGCGCGTGTTCGTCGCGCAGGCGGCACTGCTGGAGGATTCGGTCGATGGAGCCTGTGAGCGCCGCGCGGTCGAAGGGCTTCAGGATATAGTCGGTCGCCCCCTGCTTCATGGCGTCGACCGCTGTATTCACGTCGACGACCCCGGTCACCATGACGACAGGCTGCTCCGGCAGGCGCTCTCGGATCCGCCTCACGAGTTCGACACCATCGATTCCGGGCATCACGAGATCGGTGATCACGACGTCGAAGTCCTGGCGCTCGAGCAGATGCAGCGCCTCTTCCCCGGAAGCGGTCGTCTGGACGTCGTAGCCCTCGTCGTCGAGCAGTCCCTCGATCAGCTCGCGGAAGTACCGCTGGTCGTCGACTGCGAGTATGCGCGCCTTGCTCATGACCCCTCACGTGCGACCGGGCCAGAATGGGGGGGCGCGAAGCTAGATCACGCGCAATGCGTCCTCAGCCGCCCTCCCCACACGGTCGACACCATCCGTCTCATCGGCCTGTCGAGCCGCGGACTTCAGCCGAGATCCAGCGTTTTCCGGGCCACCGGATTCGGGCCGCAGAGCGGGGTCGAGGGGCTCCGCAAGCAGACTGTGGGGCGTCGCCCCGACGATCCGGACGGGCACCAGGGTGCCGACGGGAATGTCCTGGGAAATGGGGAGATTGGAACGAACATCGAGATTGACGACGCGCAGATGCGGATCCCGGCCGGCCAGCTGATGGCCGCCTCGGCGACTCGGCCCGTCGATCAGAACGAGGGTCTCCTGCCCCACCCTCGATTCGTGATAGGCCAGGGTCTGGTTTTTCTGGCGAACCTGGAGCCGCTCGAGTCGATCCTGGGAGACCTCGGCCGGAACCTCGGCACCCATCTCCGCAGCACCCGTACCCGGCCGCGGCGAATACTTGAAGCTGAAGCTGTCGACCAGGCCGGCGACCCGAACCAGATCGAGGGTCAGTTCGAAATCCGATTCGGTCTCGCCCGGAAAACCGACGATCAGATCCGACGTGATCGCGACGTTCGGCCGAGCCGCACGTAGCCCCTCCAGAATTTCGAAATAGCGTTCGCGGGAATAGCGACGGCGCATCTGCTCGAGAATCCGGTTCGACCCGCTCTGGACGGGCAGGTGGACATGGGGACAGAGATGCTCGAGCTCACGGTGTGCCCGGATCAGGGCTTCATCGTAGAAAAGCGGATGAGGACTCGTGTACCGGATTCGCTCGATCCCCGGAATCGCATCGAGACGTCCCAGCAACTCCGCGAAGGGCATCGTCCCGGCGCCGGCGGCGTTTCCGCGACGGACATCGTGGCGACCATACGCGTTCACGGTCTGCCCGAGCAGTGTGATCTCGAGGATCCCCTGATCGGCGAGCTGCCGAACTTCAGCTTCGATCTCGATGGCCGCCCGACTGATTTCACGACCTCGGGTAGACGGCACGATGCAGAAACTGCAGAACATGTCGCAGCCCTCCATCACCGTGACGAACGCCTTACGGCGCGTTCCGGTCGGGAGCTCCGGGCGACGGGTGGGAAGATCGAAACGCGCCTGGCTCTTGTCCTCCCCCACCCAGGCCGCGCGCCTTCCCTCGAGCGCCCCTTCGAGCATGGCCGGCACCCGTCGAAGGTTGTGGGTCCCGAACACGAAATCCAGGTGATCGAACCGGCTGAGCAGACGATCCCCGACCTGCTGGGCCACACACCCCCCCACCCCGACGATCCGACCGGGCTTCTCCGCCTTCCAGTCCCGGAGCTTTCCGAGGTCGCTGTAGAGCTGGTGCTCGGCCTTGTCGCGGATCGAGCAGGTGTTGATCACGAGGACATCGGCCTCGGCCTCGCCGGTCGCGGCCGTCAGCCCAGCATCCTCGAGCAGGCTGGCGACCTTCTCGGAGTCGTGCACGTTCATCTGGCAACCGTAGGTCCGGATGGCGAATCGTCTGTCTTCCACGGACTTCCTCGGGTCGAGGCGAATGGGCGGAACCCGCTTCAAGCGGCGCGGAACGTACCCGAGCGGCTTCCTGGCGTCGATCGGGCCGGACCATTTCAGAGGCCGAAACAGGTCTCGCAATTATCTAATTTGATTTCTTGAAAAATCACAAAAACGACTGATTTTGAACATATTTTAGACCAAATGTGACCCACCCTCAAAACGCGATTGACAAGACTGCCAGGCTCGCGATAATGGAAACAAGTCAACGGGTTTCGGAGTGGCGGTGGATTGGCCATTTCTTCTGAAATGTCCAACCTCTCACCCCCCATTGAATGAGTCCACCGCCCCTCCCCCTGACGAACGCCCGGTCTGCGCAAGCGGACCGGGCGTTTTCTTTTGACCGAATGGAAGCGGCGCAGTGCCTGCGGCGGGGAACTCATGCTCGTTGGCGGCTTGGGGTCGTGGGTTGCACGGTTGGGATCTCGTGAAGCGCTCGCCCGCTCGCCGATGGATTGGGCGGCTCTCTCGTCGCAGCCAAAAAGCAGATCGGGCACTGATCGTTTCCCGAAGGCGCGCGTCGGGACGGATGCCTAGAGAACCAGGAAGATCAGCAGCGCGGAGCCAACTGCCCAAGGCAGCGTCCGCTGGACGAAATTGCTGGGAATCGTACCGAGCGCTTCGAGACCATTCATCCCGGCCAGCGATTTTCGGATGACGGGGATCTCGATGATGCTCGAGAAGACGGCGAAGCCCACCGCGCCGCCGACGAGAGCGGCCGCTCCGGGACTGCGGATCGGAAGCGCGACGAGATAGACGAGGACCACGGCGACGTGAGCCAGGTTGCCACCGATGCTCATCCAGTCGAAGGAGCGCTTGTCGTTGTTCACGTAGTCGAAGTCGAAGATCGGAAAGAGTCGATTCGCCGGCTTGAGAGGTGCGTGCCCTCCCGCGAGTCGCGCCCCGGCGAAGTGGCCCCATTCGTGGGCCAGACCGCCGGTCGCTGCGCCGACCAGGAACCCGTCCACGGTCGAGAGCAGCGCCGGAAAAGCCAGGCCCGAAACCGTCGCCCAGACCTCCGCCGCTCCGAAGAGCGAGAGCAGCGCAGAAACGAGGGCCACGTCCCGAAGAACGACCAGATGGAGGGCGGCCTCGTCCTTCTCAGCCGCGCCTGCCCCGAAGGCATCCCGTAGGTCCTCGGAAATATCGTCGAGACGCGCGTCCTCCTCCGCCGGGCCAGATGCCGATGTCGGTTCCGCACTCGCCGCTGTCTCATCCGTCGAAGTCTGGGGTGCCGTCATCTCGGGGCCTCCGGCTCGGTCAGTCGGGCCACTGCCGAGCATCTGTGTCAGGGTCGAGAGTATCAGGCCCGCGTCGGGTCGCCCGAAGCCACCGAGCAGCATCGTCCCCCGGCTGGCAGCAATAAACCTCGATCACGCGGGGCAGGAGAGGGTCGGCCCGATCACGCGGCTAGAGGACGATCTGGTCGACGACCTTCGAGAGTTGCCGCAGGTTTCGGCACTCCTCCACGATGTCGCAGTAGGGCATGTAGCGATCCATCACGGAGTCGCCGAAGCCCCAGGCACTCGGGCTCTCGGGATTCAGCCAGACCAGGGTTTTCGCCTTGTTCTGGATATCCCGGATGCACCACGCCATGGCGTCATTGTAGTTATTCCGAGCGTCGCCCAGGATGATCACGGTCGTCTTATTGTCGACCGCCGCGAGATGATTCTTCCAGAACTCGTGGAATGCGTAACCGAAATTGCTGCGTGTGTAGACATTGATGACGTCGCCACCGTCGAGCGCCTTTTCGACCGCGCCGTTCACTTCCTTGTCGTTGAAGATATCGGTGACCTCGCCGAGTTCCGCCACGAAGACGTAACAGCGAATCTTCGTGAAGGCTTCCTGCAAGCTGTACATGAACTGCAGCATGAATCGGGAAACGTTCGCAACCGACGACGACACATCGCACATGATCACGAGCTTCGGCCGATCCTTGCGGCGGGTCTTGAAGATGACCTCGAAGGGGATTCCGCCGTGGGCCATGTTACGTCGCAGCGTCTGATGCAGGTCGAGCTTGCCCCGCTTGAGCCGCTTCTTCCGGATCGAAAGGATATTCTTGATCCGCTGGGCCAATCGAGTGACGACCTCGCGCATCCGCTGGATCTCGTCCTCGGTGAGGTGGTAGAAGCTCTTTTCCGTCAGCATCTCGCGACGGAATTTTTCCATGTAATTGTGGTTCTGCTGCTGGAGTTCGCGCTCGGTAAAATTCCGGACGGTCCGTCGCACGGTCTCCATCAGCTTGCGAATCAGCTCCTGCATCTGCTGGATGCCCTCTTCGCCCATCCCCATCGCACGCATGCGCTCCGCGAGGGATTCGAGATCCTGCTGCGCGCCCTCGAGCCCCAACTGCTCCGTCGTGCGGCGACTGAAGAATCCGACCTGGAGCATGTTCTCGATGCGTCCGCTCCCCGCTTCTTCCGCCGCGGCGCGAATCATGTTCTCGAGCTGAGAGAGATCCTGGGTGAGGAGCGCTTTTGCGAGCTCCCCCAGATCGAGGTCCCCGTCCATGTCCTGCATCATCTCAGCGAGCTGGGCGAGCAGCTGCTCGAGATCGATACCCATGTTGCCGAGGTCGCCCTCCATGTCACCGAAGGCGCCCTTCAGGTTGTCGTAGAAGCCAGACCAGAAGAGTTCGAAGAGTTCGTCGTAGGTCGCGATCTCATCACCGCGCTTGACCATGGCGGCGCGCAGCGCGTCCTGAAAGACGTCGCGATCATCGAGGGAAAGCTCATCGAGCGCGTTGAATGCGTCGATTCCCTCGGAGACGGAAACTCGGATGCCACTTTTCCTAAGCAGGTTTGTGAACTCGATGATCTTCTTCTGCATGGCCTTCTATTCCATTGCGCAACTCACAGGGCAGAGCCGGCTCATTCCTCCCGACAGGGCACCCCCGCGCCCCCCCGCTAGTGAAGGATGCCCTTCTTGGTCGACTCGGCGGCCGGCGCCTGCTGAGGCTTTTCGGCGGCCGCTTCGGCGGTCTTCTTCTGGATCAACTTCGACAACTCGTTCTGTGCCTTCTGGACGTCGCCCTCGTATTTCAGGATCACATTCAGCGTATCACTCACGATCTGATCCTCGAGTTCGTCGGCGTTCAGCGCCAGCAACGCGCGTGCCCAGTCGAGCGTCTCCGAGATCGACGGCGTCTTCTTGAGGTCGAGGTCGCGGATGCGATTCATCATCTGAACGACTTCCTCGGCCAGACGCTTGTCGATATTCGGAACCTTTCGATCAAGGATCTGAATCTCGAGCTCCTCGCTGGGATAGTCGATCCAGAGGTGCAAACAGCGACGCTTCAGGGCGTCACTCATTTCTCGGGCATCGTTCGAGGTCAGGAAGACCAACGGCTGGGTCGTCGCCTGGATCGTCCCGATCTCCGGAATCGTCACCTGGAAATCCGAGAGGATCTCGAGCAGGAACGCCTCGAATTCCGGATCCGACTTGTCGATCTCATCGATCAAGAGCAGCGTCGGCTCCTCCGAAGTAATCGCCTGCATCAAGGGCCGCGGGACGATGAACCGGCTCGAGAAGAAGACCGAGTCTTCGCGAGCAACGCGGTCTGCCGCATCCGCCAGGGACTGACTATCGGCGATCGTCTCCGCCACCTTGTCCTTCAGGATCTGGGTGTAGAGAAGCTGCTTCGAGTACTCCCATTCGTAGAGCGCCTTCGCTTCATCGAGGCCCTCGTAGCACTGGAGCCTGATCATTTCCCGACCGAGCGCCTTCGACACGACCTTCGCGAGTTCCGTCTTGCCAACGCCCGCGGGACCCTCGACCAGCACGGGCTTGTCGAGTTGCTGCGCCAGGAATACGACCGTCGCGATCTGCTTGTCGCAGATGTACTCCTGATCGCTCAGCTGCTGAACTACGTCTTCGACCGACTTGAACATGTCTTCCTCTTCTTTTCAACTGTGTCGGGCTTACGACATCAGATGCAGCACGTGTCCGAGTTTTTCCTTCTTCGTGCGCAAGTAGTCCAGATTGTTGGCGTTGGGCACGATCTCGAGGGGAACCCGCTCGAAGATCTCGACGCCGTAGCCGCTGATCCCGGCTCTCTTTCCCGGATTGTTCGTCAGGATGCGGATCTGTTTCACTCCGAGCTCCGCCAGGATCTGGGCGCCGACACCGTAGTCGCGAAGATCCGCGCCAAAGCCCAGCTTGTTGTTCGCCTCGACCGTGTCGAGCCCCTCCTTGTCCTGGAGCTCGTAGGCCTTGATCTTGTTTTTGAGGCCGATTCCACGCCCTTCTTGTCTCATGTATAGAATGATCCCGGCACCCTCTTCCGCGATCATGCGCATCGCAGCCTCGAGCTGCTCGCCGCAGTCGCAACGCATCGACCCGAAGGCGTCCCCCGTCAGGCATTCGCTGTGGACGCGGATCAGAACCGGTTCGTCGCCATGAACCTCGCCCATCACCAGAGCCATGTGGTCGACGTGATCGATCTCGTTCTCGAACACGACCGCCTCGAACTCGCCATACTTCGTCGGCATCTTGGCGACCGCCGACCGGTGAACGAGCTGTTCGTTGCGCAGGCGGTATGAGACGAGGTCCTTGATCGTGACGATCTTGAGATCGTGCTCCTTCCCGAACTCGACCAGATCCGGAAGCCGCGCCATTTCGCCATCGTCTTTCATGATCTCGCAGATCACGCCGGAGGGGTGGCAACCGGCGAGTCGCGCGAGATCGACGGATCCCTCAGTCTGCCCCACGCGACGAAGCACCCCCCCGGTGCGCGCACGCAGGGGGAAGATGTGGCCGGGTCGTACGATGTCGGTGGGCTTCGCGACGGCCGCGACGGCGACCGCGATCGTACGCGATCGATCCGCCGCCGAGATCCCAGTTGTCACGCCTTCGCGCGCCTCGATCGAGATCGTGAAGGCGGTTCCGTACGGCGTCGAGTTCTCATAGTCGGGAACCATCATGCCGAGGTGCAGCTTGTTCAGCTGCTCCTCTTCGAGAGGCAGACAGATGAGGCCACGCCCATACCGGGCCATGAAGTTGATGGACTCGGGGTTGCATTTGTCTGCCGCCATGCAGAGGTCACCCTCGTTCTCACGATCCTCGTCGTCGACGAGAATGACCATCTTGCCCGCAGCGATATCCGCAATCGCTTCGGAGATCGTCGAGAGTCCGGGGCTCGGCTCGATCTCACGGATGGTCTGGGATCTTCTGGAGCGAAGAGTTCCCGATTCGGAATCGGACGGGGATGTAGACATGAGCGGGGGTTCACCTTTCCGTACGGACCCTATTGAAGGCGGGTTCCGGCGGCAATCGGTGGGCGCGCCCCCGAATCGCGTACCCGGGGGTGATCGTGGCCGAACTCTATCTAGCGTTGACTGGAGTGTCAATCTCGCGGCGAGTGACCGAAAGGTTTCATCTCCCTATGTGTGCCTGAAGTGGGTTGCAGGAGATTCGGACGGCGTTGCCCACACGGGTGGATTGTCGGAGCGTGTCGATCCAGAAAAAATCAGGGTCGAACCACGACTGAGGTCACCCCTTGCCGCCAAGGATCCCGGTGCGGTCTCGACCTGCCGCGGGGCATCGATCGACCGCCACCGCGGGAGGACGTTCGAACAATGAGGTGCGTGCGGCCCAAACGCCTGACACGATGGCCAGCGGCGCTGGCTTCGGGAGCTAGGCGAGCTAGACGCTCTGCCTGAAATTCTTCATGACGGCCTTCAGAAATTCCTCTTCCGAGAGCGAGAACTTGGCGGAGAAGTCATGTCGATCTTCGAGCCCGCGGTACAGCACTCGTGTCAGCTCGCGGAACGTCTCGAGGATGCCCTCGCCGCGGGTTGCGACAGCGGGGAACGTCGGCGTATCTCCCCACTGCTTCTTGATCTCGGCCAGGTCCTTCACGTCCGGCATGTCGCGCTTGTTGAACTGCACGACCTTGGGAAGATTGTCGAAGTCGATCCCGTGGGCCTTGAGGTTGGCCTCCATGTCGCGCCATGAATAGGCGTTCGCACTCGCGGCGGAGCGCTGGCTGTCGGCGATGAAAGCGACCGCATCCGCACCCGCCAGAACGACCTTTCGGGTCGACTTGTGCATGACCTGGCCGGGAACGGTGAACAGTTTCATCTTGATCGAGAAGCCCCCGATCGTGTCGAACTCGACCGGCAGAAAGTCGAAGTAGAGCGTTCGATCGTCCTTCGTGTCGAGGGTCAGCATGTGGCTGCGCGTCGACTCATCCATCATCCTGTGCAGCTGCTGGAGATTTGACGTTTTCCCCGAAAGAGCCGGACCGTAATAGACCACCTTCAGGGTGATCTCCTTGCTGCCCATATTGATCTGGACCATGACGCTTCTCCAGCGAGGGCGAATGGCCGCGAGATCGCGGAGCCAGATCACACCCCTACTGGGACCTCATCGGCGCGCGCGCCGACCGGATCAAGCCCCAATCGCTCCGCCCTTCGACCCGAGTCCGGAAATCGGTCCGCTGTGAGCAGAACCGGGCCTCCGGGCGGTCTCAGCGTCTGCGCGCCTCGAAGGCCGCAAGGAGCGTGCGGGCCGCGGCGGCGGGGGTCGTCTTCTGGGCGGCCACCGCCTCCTCTTCCCTGGCGATCGCGTCCTTCATGCCCGAGCCCTCTCGAAAGGCTCGCGCGACGCCCTCGTCGACGAGCTTCCACAGCCAGGCTCGGGCCTGCCCCCTACGGCGCTCGTCGAAATGACCGGAACGATGCATCAATTCATGATGTTCCATGACCGCGTCCCAGGCTTCGACGATGCCGCGCGTCTCCAGGGCACTCGCCACCAGGGCTCGTGGCCGCCATTCGTCATTCAGTGCTCGAATCAGGTCGAGCGCGCTCGCGTAGTCGGCTCGAGTGCGATCGGCGGTCGACACCATCTCTCCATCGGCCTTGTTGACGACGAGCGCATCCGCCAACTCGACGACGCCCTTCTTGATTCCCTGGAGTTCGTCGCCGCCCGCCGGCAGTAGCAAGACGAGGAAAAAGTCGACCATCGAGGCAACCGCGACCTCGGACTGTCCGATCCCGACCGTCTCGATCAACACGATGTCGTAACCCGCCGCCTCACATAGGAGCATGACCTCCCGGGTGCGATGCGCGACGCCCCCGAGCGACCCGCCCGAAGGCGATGGGCGGATGAAGGCTTCCGGGCGGACGGCCAACCGCTCCATCCGCGTCTTGTCACCGAGGATGCTGCCTCCGGTGACGGGGCTGCTGGGGTCGACGGCGAGGACGGCGACGCGTTTTCCCTGCTCGACGAGATGCAGACCGAGCGCCTCGATGAAGGTACTCTTGCCGACCCCCGGTGGACCGGTGACACCGACCCGAATCGCGTTGCCGCTCTCCGCGATCAGCGATTCGAGGACGGCCTGACCCTCCACGTAGTCGGCGTCGAGGGTACTCTCGAGCTTCGTGATCACACGAGCCATCACCCGGCGATCACCGCCCCGAATCGCACGCGCCGCCTGGGAGGGGTCCATCGAGTCCGTCGCCTCCGTGCGCGAAGTCATCAGGCCGCCGAGAGCGCCTGCAACACTTCGAGAACCTCCGCGGCCGCCTCCGGAACCGGGGTTCCCGGACCGAAGATCGCCGACACACCTTCCGCGCGCAGAAAATCGTAGTCCTGGGGCGGAATGATGCCTCCGACGATCACCGCGATATTCGGCGCCCCCGCATCGGCGAGCGCCTTGATCAATTCGGGCACAAGGGTCTTGTGACCCGCGGCCTGACTCGACACACCGACGACGTGGACATCGTTGTCTATCGCTTGCTGCGCCGCTTCCGCCGGCGTTTGAAAGAGCGGGCCAATATCGACGTCGAAGCCAAGATCCGCGAAGGACGTGGCGATTACCTTGATCCCGCGATCGTGGCCGTCCTGACCGAGCTTCACGGCGAGCATCCGCGGACGTCGTCCCCATTCTTCCCCGAAAGCCTCGACCGACTTCGACACACGATCGAAGGCCTCTTCATCGCGGTACATCGCACGATAGACCCCCGATACCGACCGGACCTCCGCTCGATGTCGGGAATAGACCAACTCCAACGCGCTCGAGATCTCACCGACCGTCGCGCGTACTCGCGCAGCATCGATCGCGGCCTCCAGCATGTTGCCTTCTCCGCTCTCGGCGAGCGCTGTGATATGGGCGAGCGCTTTCTCCACCGCTCCCGAATCGCGATCCGCGCGGATCTGTTCGAGGCGAGCGACCTGGGACTCACGAACCGAGGTGTTGTCGATGTCGCGGATCTCGATCTGATCCTCACTCTCGAGGCGATATTTGTTGACGCCGACGATGACGTCTTCACCGGAATCCACGCGGGCCTGACGGCGCGTCGCCGACTCCTCGATTCGGAGCTTCGGCATCCCCTGCTCGATCGCCTTCGTCATTCCGCCGAGACCCTCGACCTCGTCGATCAACTCGTTGGCCGCCCGATAGACACTCTCCGTGAGCGACTCCATGAAATAGGAACCGCCCCAGGGATCGACGACCGCCGGAATACCCGACTCCTCCTGTAGGATCAGCTGGGTATTTCGCGCGATTCGCGCGGCCGTGTCGGTCGGCAGACTGACCGCCTCGTCGTAGCCGTTCGTGTGAAGCGATTGTGTTCCACCAAATACCGCCGCCATCGCTTCGATCGTCGTGCGAACGACGTTGTTCATCGGATCCTGTTCGGTCAGGCTCGCACCCGATGTCTGACAATGGGTCCGCAGCATGAGCGAACGTTGATTCTTCGGCTCGAATTCCTGTTGCATCCGCTCCGCCCAGATTCGTCGCGCAGCGCGCATCTTGGCGACCTCTAGATAGAAGTTCATCCCGATGCACCAGAAGAAGGAGAGCCGCCCGGCGAAACGGTCGACGTCCATCCCCTTCGAGAGCGCTGCCCGCACATAGTCGAGACCGTCGGCAATCGTGAAAGCGAGTTCCTGGACGGTCGTCGCTCCCGCCTCTTGCATATGGTACCCGGAGATCGAGATCGAGTTGAATTTCGGCATCTCCTTCGCCGTGTACTCGATGATATCCGCGACGAGCCGCATGCTCGGCGTCGGCGGATAGATATAGGTGTTGCGGACCATGAACTCCTTGAGGATGTCGTTCTGAATCGTCCCGGCGAGCTTCGCGCGCTCGACGCCCTGCTCCTCACCGGCCACGATGAAGGAAGCCAGCACCGGGATCACCGCCCCGTTCATCGTCATCGAGACGGTCACCTCACCGAGCGGAATATCCTTGAAGAGGATCTTCATGTCCTCGACGGAATCGATCGCAACACCCGCCTTGCCGACATCGCCGGAAACTCGCGGATGATCGGAGTCGTAGCCCCGATGCGTCGCCAGATCGAAGGCGACCGAGAGTCCCTGCTGGCCGGCCGCGAGATTCGCCCGGTAAAAGGCGTTCGACTCCTCCGCGGTCGAGAAGCCCGCATATTGGCGGAGCGTCCAGGGGCGATTCGCATACATCGTCGCGCGAGGTCCGCGCAGGAAGGGAAAGATCCCGGAGAGGGTGTCCGTGTACTCGAGACCTTCGAGATCATCCGCCGTATAGAGTGCGCGAATCGGGAGGCCGTCGGGGCTCGTCCACACGAGCTCGTTCACGTCCTTGCCGCGCAATTCCTTGCCGGCGAGTTCTTGCCACTCGGCCCTGTGGTCGGCGGCTCGCATGCCGTCCTTCTGATTGGATGAATCAGACATCAATCGCTACTCCAGGCAACCGGCGCGGATGCACCTCGAAATTCGTACGCGCTCTCACGCGGCCGGCGAGTCTAGCAGGCTCTACCCCACGCGAGGATTCTGACGCGGGAAACCGCTCGACAGGAATGCCGCTACATCGCTCGTCGATAGCGCCCACCGACCTCGTAGAGCGCTTCGCTGATCTGGCCCAGACTCGCCACCTTGACCGTCTCGAGCAACAGATCGAAAAGATTCTCACCACGCCGCGCCGCCTCCTGGAGCTTCGCCAACGCCGCCGGCGCCTCGTCGACCCATTGAGCATGAAAAGCCGCCAGGCTGTCGAGGCGCGCCCGTTTCTCGGCATCGGAGGAACGCATGAGATTCTCTGTTGAAATCGCCGGCAGGACCGGCCGATCCGGCAGGAAGGTATTCACTCCGATGATCTCGAGCTCTCCCGAATGTTTTAGCCTCTCGTAGTACATGCTCTCGTCTTGAATCCGACCGCGCTGATAGTGCGTCTCCATCGCGCCCAGCACACCGCCCCGCTCGCTCAAGCGCTCGAACTCCGCGAGTACCGCCTCTTCGACCAGGTCGGTGAGTTCCTCGATCACATAGGCACCCTGAATCGAATTCTCGTTTTTCATCAGTCCGGCTTCACGGTTGATGATCAGCTGGATTGCCAACGCCCGTCGGACGGATTCTTCCGTCGGCGTCGTGACCGCTTCGTCGTAGGCGTTCGTATGCAGACTGTTGCACTGATCCTGCAGCGCGGTCAGGGCCTGGAGCGTCGTTCGAATATCGTTGAAGTCCATCTCCTGGGCATGCAGCGATCGGCCCGAGGTCTGCACATGATATTTTAGTTTCTGGCTCTGCAGACTCGCGCCGTACCGCTCGCGCATGGCCACGGCCCAGATCCGCCGCGCGACGCGGCCGATCACCGAGTATTCGGCGTCGAGGCCGTTGCTGAAGAAGAACGAAAAACTCGAAGCAAAGTCATCGATGGCCATGCCGCGAGAGAGGAAATACTCACAGAACGTGAAGCCATTGGCGAGCGTAAAGGCGAGCTGGCTGATCGGATTCGCACCGGCTTCGGCCATGTGGTAGCCGGAGATCGAAATCGAATAGAAGTTCCGAATCTTCTCGCGACAGAAGGTCTCCTGGATATCACCCTGAAGCTTCAGCGAAAACTCGGTCGAGAAGATGCAGGTATTCTGCGCCTGATCCTCTTTGAGAATGTCCGCCTGGACGGTCCCCCGCACACTCTGCAGGACCTCACTGCGCAAGCGTGAATAGGTCTCCGCGTCCACTACGCGATCCCCGGGAATCCCCAGCAGACCGAGTCCGAGTCCATCGTGCCCGGGTGGCTCTTCACCCTCGTAGCCCGGAAGCGAAAGTCCCTTCTTCCGCAAGTCGGCGCCGTATTCCTCCCGCGCCGCTTCGAGTTCACCACGCTCGGCGAGATAGCGCTCGACTTTTTGATCGATCGCCGCATTCAGAAAGAACGCGAGCACCGTCGGTGCGGGCCCATTGATCGTGAGTGACACGGAGGTCGTCGGGGAGGAGAGATCGAAGCCCGAGTAGAGCTTCTTGGCATCGTCGAGGGTGCTGATCGAGACACCCGAGTTCCCGATCTTGCCGAAGATGTCCGGAGCATGTGCCGGATTACAACCGTAGAGGGTCACGCTATCGAAGGCCGTCGAGAGTCGGGCTGCGGGCTGGCCCGCGCTGAGATAGTGGAAGCGCAGGTTCGTTCGCTCGGGCCCGCCCTCGCCTGCGAACATTCGCGCGGGATCTTCTCCGCTTCGTTTGAAGGGGAAGACACCGGCCGTAAAAGGAAACGATCCAGGAAGGTTTTCGAGGGCCAGATAGCGGACCAGCTCGCCCCAGTCCTCGCTCCTCGGAACTGCCACTCTGGGGAATGAAGTCCCAGAGAGGCTCAGAACCCGGTTGTCGACTTCGATCGACCGCCCGCGGACTTCGTAGCTCTGGCGCTCGGCGCAATAGCGTTTCCGACGCGCAGGCCATTCCGCCAATTCTTCGCCCAGCGTCGAATCGACGGCTGATGCAGCCGCTTCATAACCCGTTGCGAGACGTGTCACGACTTCATCGCCTCCCGCCGCCTCGATCGGAGCCAGGGGTCGAGCCGGAGCACAACCTAACGTCGCGAGTACGCGGGCGTGTCCATCGGCCAACGCGGCGCTCTCCGCCCAG
>JAPYTP010000047.1 GCA_029941885.1 Myxococcota bacterium | reverse complement strand
GCACCGGGGTGTGGGAGAGGGTTGGATCCCGCTTGATCGCTTCGCAGACTTCGTATCCGCTGAGGCCTGGCATGACGACGTCCGCCAGCACGATATCGGGTTGAATTTCACGCACCTGGATCACGGCGTCGTCGCCATTGTCCGTGGAGAAGATCTCGATGTCTTCGTTGGCGAATGAAAGCCCGACCAGCTTTTGGATCACGACCGAGTCATCGGCCAGAAGAAGCTTCTTGTACATGCGTCCCCCCATTCGGACCCAGACGGTCCGTCCCTACGGCGAGCGTACCGCTCAAGGGTCCTATCGTCCTGATGTTGTGCGTGATTGAATGGTTTTTTGCGTGTTCATGAGGGAAAACCCGCGTCGCCTCACGATCAAGCCGCGCGGCGGCCATTCCGATACGTTGGGAGGGGGGCCGCCCGGTCGTGCCGAGGTCCCGGGAGGCTTGAATGCTGCTTCGATCCGCTGCCAGCACCCATGTGGGAATGCGTCGTCAAGCGAACGAAGATCGCTATGCGATCGTGCCGGGTCTCGGGCTCTACCTCGTCGCGGATGGCATGGGTGGGCACAGGGCCGGGCAGGTTGCGAGCCAGCTCGCCGCCGAAGCGGCCATACGCGCGGTTGAGGCACTTCGATGTGCGTCGGTGAGCCTGGCGGAGCGACTTAGCCACGCCGTCGCTTGCGCCAACCGCGAGATCTTCACCGCCGCTCAATCCAAGCCCGAATTCTCCGGAATGGGCACCACCTTCGTCGGGATGCTCTTCGCCGGCGAGCGACTCGCTTTGGCACACGTTGGTGATAGCCGTGCGTACCTCCTTCGACATGGGCGTCTACGCGGGCTCACCGACGACCATTCGATCGTGGCCGAACTCCTGCGTCGCCACGAGATCAGTGAGGCCGACGCCCTCGAACATCCTCATCGTCACGTGCTGACCCGAGCACTCGGTGTGCGTTCACGAACGGAACCGGATCTGGCGGAAATGACACCCCTTGCGGGGGACGTGTTGATCCTTTGCAGCGACGGTCTGACGACCCATGTCGCGGATCGCGAGATCGCAGAGCGAGTCGGCGATGAGCAGGATCTGGAAAGCGCGGCAAACGGCCTGGTCGACTCAGCCAATCGGGCGGGTGGCCTCGACAACATCACGGTGTTGCTGGTGCGCTACGAGAAGGACGACTAGCGGTCCCCGAGAACGATTCGCCAAGACTCCGTGGGTCGTTTCGGGGCCTTGAAGGCAAGCTGGCTCGCGCGCGGCCGGCTCAGCAGTCGACCATCCCCTTGAGCTTGGATCGCAGCCGCATCACGGCCTTGGTGTGGATCTGGCAGACGCGGGATTCGGTGATCCCGAGGATGCCGCCGATCTCTTTCATGTTCAGATCTTCGTAGTAGTAGAGCGAGATCACGAGTCGCTCCTTCTCGGGCAGGGAGGCGATCGTGTCCGAGATGATGTGCTTCGTCTCCATCAGCTTCATGGAGGCGAACGGGTTTTCGGAATGGACGTCTTCGATCACGTCGGCGAAGGTGCCGGAGCTGTCTCCGTCGGAGTTGCTGCCGCGAACCTCTTCGAGGTTGACCAGGGAGATCCCACGCACCTGATTGATCAGGACGTGCAACTTGTCGAGCTCGAGTCCGAGGGAGTCGGCGACTTCTTCCTCGTTGGCTGAACGGCCGAGGCGTTGTTCGACCTCTCCGTAGGCTTTCTCGAGTTTGCGGCTCTTCTGGCGGACGCTGCGTGGAACCCAATCGAGGGAGCGCAGCTGATCCAGGATCGCGCCCTTGATCCGAAACTCAGCGTAGGTCTTGAACTTGCAGTTCTTCTCGGGATTGTATTTGTCGATCGCATCCATCAGGCCGATGACGCCGGTATTGTGCAGGTCATCAAGGTCGATGTGAGATGGCAGTCGCACTGCGATGCGATTGACGATGTATCGGATGAGGGGAGTGTGCTCGAGGACGATCTCGTCCTTGAGCGGCGCTGGGATGTGATCGTGTTCCAGCTGTGCATCCCGCATCAGAGTTTCTGTCTCGATCCGTTCCCCTGACTTTTCTGCCATTTGTCCGTCCGTCTCTTCCGCATCCGCCGCTGATAGAACGGCGGCATTGGCTTCGATGGTCACCGCGGAGTGCGGCGTCCATGCCTGATGAGCGGATGAGAAGCAGGGAGCGTGCCAAGCCGGACGAATCCTCCCGAAAGTCTTTGAGATAGCTGGGGGATTCCTTCCCCCGGCCCGCCAGGGCCCGAATAAATCGTTGGAAATCCTCAAGCTTGGGGGAGTGGCATGGCCCGGACGCGGATGATCGGAATTGTTCGAATGGGGTACCAACGGGAGTGGCATGAAGCGCATCCTGGACGCAGAAGCGTCAATCGCTCGACGCTCGACCCGAAATTACGTTGCAGAACGTTTGAATCCGAACGAGCTGCGTTTCCGATCGGATGTCCCCCCAAGGGGCGCGCCTCGACACGAGGGCTTCCCACGAGAGTCTTGGGTCAGGCTCCTAGGTGTCGTCCTCGGGTGGGGTGACCCCGCGCTTCTTGATCTTCTCGATCAGAGTCGTTCGATTGAGGCCGAGCAGGCCGGCAGCGCGATTCTTGTTCCAATGGGTGTGAGCGAGGGCCTGTTCGATCAACTCCGATTCGAAGCGTCCGACGACCGCATTGAAATCCAGGCCCGTCGAGGGCACCCGCGGCGCCCAGGCCTGGGTGATGGGTTCGGCCAGGATCTGCGCCGGCAGGTCTTCGAGTTCGATGTCGCCTTCGCCCACGAGAATGGTCAGGCGTTCGGTCAGGTTCTCGAGTTCCCGAACGTTGCCGGGCCAGTGGTAGTCCATGAGGCGCTGCATGGCTTCGTCGGTCACGCCCTGAACGCGCGCGCCGCGCTCCTGTCGGGCGTAGTCGAGGAAATGATGGACGAGCAGGGGCAGGTCTTCGATGCGCTCTCGCAGGGGCGGCACCTCGACCGGAAGGACATTCAATCGATAAAAAAGGTCTTCACGGAAACGGCCGCCTTCGATCAGTTTGTGGAGATTCTGGTGCGTTGCGGCGATCACCCGGACATCGACCTTCTGGGTCTTGGAGGAGCCGACCTGCTCGAAGGTGCGTTCCTGGAGGACTCGCAAGAGCTTCACCTGGAGGTTCGGGCTCATGTCACCGATTTCATCAAGGAAGATGGTTCCCCCGTGTGCAAGGGCGAAGCGCCCCTCGCGGTGGCTGACGGCACTTGTGAATGCGCCTTTGACGTGGCCAAAGAGTTCGGATTCGAGCAGCGTCTCTGGGATCGCGCCGCAGTTCACGGTGACGAGCGGGCGTTCGGCGCGGCGGCTGTTGTAGTGAAGCGCGCGAGCGACGAGTTCTTTTCCGGTGCCGCTCTCGCCGGTGATGAGAACGGTGCTCTCGGTGTCAGCGATCTTTTCTACGAGCGCGAGGGTGCGGCCGAGGCTGCTGCTCTTCCCGATGAAGCTGTCGAATTTGTGTCGCGAGCGAAGTTGGTGCTGGAGATGACGGTTCTCGGATTTCAGCCGACCGTGCTCGACGGCCTTTTCGACCAGTTGGCGGACGACGTCGAGGCGCTCCTGTTCGAAGGGCTTCTCGAGGTACCAGAAGGCTCCGGCCTTGAGCGCCTCGAGGGACTTTTCAGGGGTGTTGTAGCCAGTCATCACGATGCAGGGCAGATCGGGTTCGAGTTCATGGATCTGCCGGACGAGTTCGAGGCCATTGATTCCCGGCATCTGGATATCGCAGAGCACGAGATCGACGCGCTCCGAGGCGATCACTTTGAGCGCTTCGGTGGCGTCGGGTGCCATGGCGATCCGATGCCCGACGCGGTGCAGAATGCGCTCGATGGCGCTGCGATACAGCTCTTCGTCGTCGACGATCAGGATCGTCGCCTGAACAAGGGACCGGGTCTGGGCTTGCAGGGTGGACTCCGCGATGCGGAGGGGGCTTTTTCAGTGTAGGCAATGCGAGACATCCGGTCAGCCCCGGACTCCGTCGATCGCCGGGTCGGAGGCGATCGGCTACTTTTATCGGCCCCCGCCTGAGCCGATCGACTCGCGAGTTCGATCGGCCGGAGTGTCGCAGCATCACAATGGCTCAGCACGAGCGGGGTTCCACTGGTAGTTCGATGGATGGGGGGTCGTGGGGGTCCGCAGGGAGGTCCCCGACCGGCGCTCGCCGAAATCCGTCCGGCGTATCCCATCCCAGCGAAACCGGTTCGACGCTTGCTCCGGAGCGCGCGGGCGTGATCCGTATCCTCGTGGTCGCGACGGGTGTCGATCCGCTTGGCGGTCCACCGCCGATGTCGGTCGATACGACCGCGGGTCTCGCGAGGCTCGGGGATCCCGTGGAATTGCTGCGCGCGCAGACCGCCGAAGAGGTGCGCGACATCACAGCGGATCCCTCGATCGACCTCGTGCTTTTCGATCGACTGGAGACCGCGGAAGTCGCGGACATGCTCGCCGCGATCGCCAGCGATGGGCCTCCCTCGATCGTGGTGATCGACGGCGACTCGGAGGCCGCCGCGTTGGACGCCTTCCGCGCGGGCGCTTCCGATTGTATCTACTTTGGCCCCGAGTACGACAACGTGTTGCCCGTCGTGTTGCTCGAACAGGTTCAGCGCCGGCGAAACGAGCGACAGCGTCAGGTGTCGGATGCCCGAATTCGCTGGCTCGAGGATCTCAACGCCGCAATCGTTTCGGAGATGCCTGCCGCTCTCGTCGTGATCGACTCGGGTGGTCTGATCGTGGCGGAGAATCCCGAGTTTGGCCGGCTCTTCCCGTGTCGCTCGGCGGTGGGAGAAGTTGTGACGGAGTTCCTGGCCGCGCGACTTCCCGTCCAGCTCTCCGATGCCGTCGATCGCGCGGAACGGGCCGAGTCCGACCGGGGATCTCATTTTCACGAACTTGTTCGTGTCGAGGACATCGACGCCACCGCGCGAGCCTACGAAATCCGCCATCGCCGGCTTGCGGGGAAGGAACGGGGTCTGGTCGTCATCTCCGATGTCACCGAGAGCGAGTGGCTCTCCGAGCGACTCGAAGCGCTTCGGCGGGACACCCGCGACATCATCGAGAATATCAACAGCGCCCTGATCGTCGTGGATCTCGCTGGGCGAATTACCTTCGCCAATCCCGCCGCTGAACGGATTCTGGGAGGGGCGGAAGGGGATCTCGGAGGTCGACAAGTCGAAGACTGGTTTGCGCGATCGGGCCAAGTCGCGAACCCGATCGAAGAATGCCTCGTCAGCGGGACACGCAGTCGCGGCGCCGAAACCTACCTTCAGCGGGGCGACGGGCAATGGATTCCCGTCGGCGTCTCGTGTTCGCCGCGTCTGGATGCGAGCGGTCGATCACAGGGGGTCGTCGCGGTCTTCCAGGACCTCTCCGACCACAAGGAACTCGAACTCCAGGTTCGGCAGACCGAAAAGATGGCGTCGATCGGTCGACTCGCCGCAGGCGTTGCGCACGAGGTGAACAACCCGATGGGGTTCATTCACGCAAACCTGCATCAGATGTCTGAATATCTGGGTGACCTCGAGAGGTACTTCGACGCGACACAGCGATTGCAATTGGCCGCGATCGAGGGAGACAGCGAAGTCATCCGCGCCGCGGCTGAGGACGTGGCCGTGGTGGCCAGGGAGATCGATCTCGATTTCGTCCGCTCGGATTTCGAGAAAGCACTGCTCGAGTCGGGGGAGGGCGCCGAACGGATTCGTCACATCGTGAGGGATCTGCGGGATTTTTCGCGCCCCGATCTACCCGCACGTACTCCGGCGGATGTCAATCAAGCGATCGATTCGACGGCGAATATCGTCTACACGATGATGAAACATTCCGTCGTACTCGAGAAGGACTACCACGACCTCCCGAAGATCGAAGCCTACCCGATGCAGCTCAAGCAGGTCTTCATGAACCTGCTCGTGAACGCACACCAGGCAATCGAGGCGAGGGGGAAGCCGGAGCCCGGCGTGATCCGAATCGAGACCGACACGATTGGCGAGGAGATCGTGATTCGAATCTCCGATACGGGGATCGGCATCTCCCCGGCCGATCAGTCGCGCATCTTCGAACCCTTCTTCACGACCAAGCCGGTCGGCGCTGGGACGGGCTTGGGCCTGTCGACTTCCTTCAACATCATCGACCGCCACGGCGGCCGGATCATGGTCGAGAGTGAAGTCGGTCGGGGAACCCTCTTCGAGATCCGGCTACCGATCTCGCCACCGAAGGCCGAGGATCCACCGGCCGAATCCAATCCGCGCGGGACCTGAGTCGTTGGGGGTCATGCCGGTCGTTCTACTGGTGGATGACGATTCCCGCATCCTTTCAGCGCTGCGCAGGACCCTGCGACGCGAGGCTTTCGAGATCGAGACGACAGAAAGCGGGGCGCGAGCGCTCGAACGGCTCGGACTCGATCCTCCCATCGCGCTGGTGATCTCCGACCACAAGATGCCGGGGATGACCGGCGTCGAATTGTTGACGAAGGCTCGAGCGAGGTACCCGAGCACCGCCCGGATCCTGCTCAGCGGGTGGACGTCGGAAATTCCGGCAGAGGAACTGAGAGCGGCGGGGCCCGCGGCCGTACACTCGAAGCCCTGGGACGATGGGGAACTGAAGGCAACGATTCGCACGACGCTGGATCTCGACTGAGGGTCACGGCCGTCCCGGCGGGTGCGCCCCGATTCGCCCCTCGATACGAGGCGTCGGCGTGGGCGGGTCGCTAAGGTCCCCGCCATGCGAGTCGTCGACCTCGACCGAGACATGAGTGACGTGATCCCGACCGGAATGTCGCCGGACAGCGAATTCCTGTTCGCTCGGATGACCGAAGCGGCGTTGCTTGCGACCTGTGCGGATCCCGGTCGCCGGGTACTCGATGTTGCGAGCGGATTCGGTCAGGACTCGATCGCACTCGCCCGCGGTGGCGCTTGGGTGATCGGTGCGGAGCCTTCACAGAGGATGACAGCGATGGCCCAGATTCTGGGCGCCGAAGATCTCGAAGAGGGGCAGCTCGCGCCGGACTGGGTTCGTGGGTGGGCGGACGCCTTGCCCTTCGAGGACGGCTGCTTCGATGCGGCTTTCTGTAAGGGTGCGATGGATCATTTCGATGATCCGGAATCTGCAATCGCCGAGATGGCTCGCGTGACCAAGCGGGACGGACGTGTCGTCCTCGCGATCGCGAATTTCGATTCACTGGCCTGCCGCGTGACGCGAGCGATCGACGAGTTCCGTGAGGATTGGCTTGGGTGGGGACCGATGCGGGGCCGTCGAGGCTATGACACGCCGAGCGATCACTTCACGCGCTACGAAGTCGACTTGATGAAGGAGCAGGCCGCCAGGCACGTCGAGATCGAACGGGTCCAGGGTGTGTCGATCGGTTGGGGGCTACCCGGATGGGCGACGCTCGCGTGTCATCTCCCTCGGCCGGTCGTCGACGTCATTCTCGAGGGTCTCGACGCCCTCGCGCGTCAATTCCCGACGCTGGCGGACGTCATCATCGTCGTGGGGCGACCTCGCCTCCGCGCTTCGACCATTTCCGCGTAGATCTCCGCGATCGCCGCCGCGACGCCGGGCCAGGAAAGTCTCTCGACGACCCGCTCGCGGCCGTGCTTCGCCATCAAGGCTCGAGCTTCACGGTTCTCGAGCAGCGTTCGCACGCCCGCTGCGATCGAATCTGCATCATCGCGCTCGGCGAGGACGCCGCCGCCGGTCAGCTGCATCACCTCTATGAGCGCACCTGCGCGGGTCGCGACGACGGGCGCTCCGCAGGCCATCGCCTCCACCGCGGGGAGCCCGAAGCCCTCGTATCGCGACGGCACGACCACCGCGACCGCCTCCCGATAGAGGCGCACGAGTTCGTCTGAACTGACACGCCCTGTGAGTTTCAGCCGGTCGAGCACGCCGACTTCCCGCGCCCACTGCCGAACCTGATTATCGGGGCTGTCGTCATCGACGAGCGTGAGGGTGAGATGTGCCGGGAGTCGTGAAAGTGCGTGAATCAGAGTGCGGATTCCCTTGTTCGGATCCGTCGAGCGTCCGACGCAGAGCAGATTCGATTCGCTCCTTTCGACATCGGCACTCGGTGAGAAGAACTCGGTGTCGAGTCCGTTGCGAACGTTTCGAAGCCGTTCCGGGCGGACGCCAAAATCCTGCACGATCTGTCGCGCGCTGGCCTCTGACGAGGTGAAGACACAATCGAGACGACGTGCAACGAAGGCCTGCATTCCGATCGGATAGAACTTCATCGTTCCGATCGCGTCCTCGAGGGTTTCGTCCCGGATGAACGAGGCGCGGCGATCCACGGTCAGGGGATGATGTACGGTCGTTACGACCGGAAGACCGAGTGCCTGCATGCCCAGCAGGCCGTAGCCGAGACATTGCACGTCGTGAACGATGTCGAATCTCTCTCCTGCGCGAAGGTGTCGGGCGAGTTGGCGGAAGGCGCGCACACTGAAGGCGAAGGGTTCCGGCAGAAAACCGATCCGACTCGCCGCCAGTTCATAGAAGTTCAGTGGGCCAAGGACCTGGAACGGGTTGTGCTCAGGAATGATCTGATCCGTCTGGTCGAGCACCCACTTTGCCCAGAACTGCTGATTCGGGAGCCTCTCGACCCTGGCGAAGGGCATCGGGTCGGGATAGGGGGGGCCGACGAATACGTGAACGTCGTGACCCATACGGGCCAGCTCGCGCGCAAGGAACCACAGGTAGATCCCCTGTCCGCCCGAGTTCATGTTGCCTCGATAGGCGACGAAGGCGATTCGAAGCTTTCGGTCTGGACGGGGCTTCGACAGCACGGTCACGGTGTCAGGCCGCGGCGGAGAGCGCTGCGGCGGATTGGGCCGCGTTCTGCGAGGAGTCCGATGTGCCGCACGCAGTAGCGCGCTTCGTCCCGTAGAGGATGATGCTCTTCGGACAGACGAAATTGAGGATCCCCTCGAGCCGGTCCATCCACGGCGAGGCGGTCGCGCGGATCAGGAATTCCCGGTAGGCGCGAACGAGCCGGCTTTGATCGGCATCCGGTAGATGCATGACGCTGCGCAGGACCCAGTAGGGGGTGTGGAAACCGTGGGCGAATCCACAACCGACGGCGTCGAAGCCCGCGGCCGCCATTCCCTCGGCGAGTTCACGGGGGCGAAAGATACGGATATGTCCGCCAGGACTCTCGAAATACTCGTCGCCCAGACGCAGGTAGAGCTGCTCGCTCGTGGCCGTTGGGATCGTAATCGCGACCTTTGCCCCGGGCCGGGAGACACGAAAGAGCTCGCGGATGGCGCCGCGGTAGTCATGGACGTGCTCCATGACTTCGCTGCAGATGATTCGATCGAAGCTCGCGTCGGCAAAGGGCAGATGGAAGGCATCGCCTTGCAGCATCGCGCCCATGCGCCCGTTCTCATCGCCTCGCTTGCGAAGATTCCTGGACGGTTCGCGGATGGAGTCGAGGTCGAGATCGAGACCGACCACCGTCGCACCGCGGGCCAGGCTACCGAAGCAGTGGCGGCCTTCTCCGCAACCCGCGTCCAGGAGCCGGTGGCCCGGCTGGATATCAAGCCGCTCGAGATCGACGGTGAGCAGCATGGATCACCTCCTGGAAGACGTCGACCATCTGAGCGGCCGCCTGATCCCACTGGAAGAGTCTTTCGACCCTCCTTCGGGCTGCGTGGCCCATGCGGGCGGTCTTGTCGGGATCGCAAAGGATCGATCTCATCGCGTCGGCCATCGCCTGGGCGTCGCGCTGGGGAACGAGAAGGCCCGCGTGTCCGTCACTTCCGACCACTTCCGGCAGGGCCCCCGCGGCGTTCGCGATGACGGGGAGGCCGCAGGCCATCGCCTCGCTCGCCGGAAATCCGAACCCCTCGAAGAATGAGGGGACTAGCGCGACCTTGCCGCTCGAGTACTGCTCGACGAGCTCCGGCACCGTCAACATTCGATCCACGATCTGGACGCGATTCTCGAGTCCGAATCGCTTCTTGAGCCGAGGCACGAGACCGTGTCCGGGAATCCGCCCGTCGACGATCTTGAGCGTGACGTTTTCGGGAAGCATCGAGAGCGCCTCGAACATCGTCCCGATTCCCTTCTTCCGATCCTCGGTCCTCCCGACGAAGAGAAGATCCGCTTCCTTCTTCACCTCGGGAATCGGGTGGAAAATTTCCGTATCCGTGCCGTTGTAGACGACACTGACGTCCTTCTCGGGGATCTTGAAATACTTTTCGATCGCGCCCCGGGAAGCTTCCGAGACCGTCACGATCTTCGCCAATCGAGGAGCGACGGTCTGCTGCATCATCAGCGGGAAATAGAGCGTCCGCTCCACGCGTTTCTTGAGCGAGGGGTCGATCGTGAAATCCGCTTCGCGATCGATATGCAGGGGGTGATGGATCACCGAGACAACGGGCACGCCCATCGATTGGATTCCGAGCAGGCCCCAGGACAGACACTGATTGTCGAAAACGATGTCGAAGCGGTAGCGCTGCTGGATCTCCCGCCAGCGACGCATCAATCGGAATCCGAAGGTCTGCATCTCTGGGAACACGCCGAATCGCGAAACCCCGAGTTCCCAGAGAGAGAGTGGCTTGAGGATCGAGAAGGGGTCGTCTGGGTCGATGGCCTCGCGGGTGGTCTGGCCGAAGACATTGTTATTGGGGATCTCGTGAAGCGGGATCCCCTCTTCGAGTTCGGGAAGGGGTGGACCCGCAAACACGTGGACATCGTGGCCGGCGCGTTTCCACTCCCGCGCCAGATAGGCCGCGTAGATTCCCTGGCCGCCGCAAAACATGTTGCCGCGATAGGTGAGCAATGCGATGCGCACGATTCGAACCTAGGCCGCGTCTTCGGCGCTACGCGTCTCTTCTGGTGCCGACGGACTCGGCGCGTCCGTCGCGAGGATCTCCGGAGGCGCGTCGGCTTCGACTTGAATCGTGGCGATGGTGTAGCCCACCCATGCGACGAGTCCGAGCGCAAAGAGGGTGACGATCGCAACGGGAATCGCGATTGCCCAATAGCTGCCGTTCAGGATTCCGAGCACGAAGAGGAGTGCGGCAACGCCAGCTCCAGCCGTGATTGCCCAGCCCTGGGCGCGGGAAGTCTCGTTCATGGTTCCCTCAGGATTTAGGATCTCGTCGCAACCTTGGGACGGACGAGTCGGGGGGGTTACGAGAAGCGGGGATGCCGAGGCCGAGACGGGGGGCCGCGGCCGCGGCAGTATCCCGGATTCCCCTTGCCTGTCAAGAACTTGCCTCGCGCCTTCGAAGCGGTCGATCAAGCCTCGAATCGACACCGGAAAGCGCTGCGATCAGCGAATTGAAGGGTGCGAGGTGGGTGACTCGGCCTAAGCTTCGCGCCATGCGGGTCGTGGGACTGATGTCGGGCACTTCGGCGGATGGAATCGATGCGGCGTTGGTCGATTGGCCGGACACGCCGGAGGCACGGCCCTTCGAGCTGATCGCTTCTCTCGAGTGTCCCCACCCGGAATTGCTCCAGGAACAGATCCACCGTCTGGCCGCGGGCGAACTCCCCTCCGATCGGATCCTGGCCGAACAGGTCCGCTTGGATCGCGTCTTGGCGGACGCCTTTGCGGATGCCGCCCTCGCACTGCTCGAGGAGGCCGGCGAGGATGCTCGCGCCGTCGATGGTTTCGCTTCGCATGGGCAGACGATCGCCCACCACCCGGAGCACGGTGGCAGCCTCCAGATTGGCTGTCCGGCCCGACTCGCGGAGCGACTCGGTCGGCCGGTGATTGCCGATTTCCGGCGTCGGGATCTCGCGATGGGTGGTGAGGGCGCGCCGCTGGCCCCGTTCTTTCATCACGCGGTCTTTGCGGACGATGTCGAAGAGCGCGGTGTTCTCAACCTCGGGGGAATTGCGAACCTCACCTGGCTCCCGGCAGGTGGGGCGGCGGAGGGCGTGATGGCCTTCGATGTGGGCCCCGCGAACTCGCTGCTCGATGGCGTGATCACACTGGCGACGGGGGGCATCGAACGTTTCGATCGAAATGGAGCCCGCGCCCGGATCGGAAAGATCGTCGAACCCTGGCTGGCTGAGCTACTCGACGATCCCTACCTCGAGCGGCCACCTCCGAAGTCGACGGGACGAGAGCACTACGGAATCGCCGAGGCGCGAACCTGGCTCGATCGGGCGCAGCGGGAGGGGGTCGGCGTCGACGATCTGCTGGCGACCTTGACTGCCGCCAGCGTTCGCGCGATCGAGGCGGCTTGGAGCGGAATGTCCGCGACCGTGAGCGGGACGTCGCCGGCGCGAATCTACGTGGGTGGCGGGGGAGCGCGAAACGGATTCGTGATGGAATCCCTCGACCGGGCGATTCCGGGTGGGATCGTTGCGCCGATGGAGGCGGGTGGTGTTCCCGGCGACGCGGCCGAGGCGATGGCGTTTTCGCTGATGGGAAGGAATACGCTCCTCGGGATTCCGAATCAGTTGCCCCAGTGCACCGGAGTGGACGAAAGCCGCGTGCTCGGCGTCATCCACGGGGCGGAGTGGCGCTGAACCAGGGGCGGGGTCGACGAGCGATATGGAGTCGTTAGAGCTTGACGGCCATGCCGTCGTCGGCGGTCTCGATTTCGATCTGCCTGCGCTTCCGGGTCATGTCTTCTCCCAGATGCGTCAAGATGAGGCGGCCGCAGTCGAGGTCGTCGCGGTGTTCCCGCAATTCTTCCAGGCTCAGGTGGAAGTCGAGTTCCGCGTGGTGGAGCGTGCACTCGCAGATGAAGAGGTCGCTTTTCGCGATCTGAAGAGGCAGATCATCGAACCATCCCGTGTCACCGGAGTAGGCGATCTGCTCTCGCCCGAGTCGAACGCGGTAGCCGTGGGGGTTCGCTTCCGGCTGATGTTGGGTCGCGAAGGCTTCGATCTCGGCGGGACCGGCGGAGAAACGCTCACCGGCATGGATCTCCCGGTAGTGGATCGGAAACGTCCACTCACGGTCGTCGAGGTGGTGACCCATTGCCGCGGCGAGTGCGTTCACGCGGGCCTGAATCTCTGGAGGCCCCACGATCTCGATCGGATGGGTGCGGGCATCCGTGTAGAGCGACGCGTACAGGAACGCGGGAACTCCGCCGAAATGATCTCCGCGAAAATGCGAGATCAGGATGACGTCGACCTCGTCTCGCGCGATTTCGAGCTGCGCCAATCCGGTGTTCGTCGTGCCGCCACAATCGAAGAGCATCCCGCCTCGCTCGCCCCGGGCAAAGATGGCGGACTGACGACGACCGCCGGCGCCGAAGGCGTCGCTGGTTCCGATGAAGACGACTTCGCTCACTCGGGGCTCCCGCTCGCGGATTCACGACAGGGGTGAAAGGAATTTCCTGCATAGACGCCGTGACGGCCTCGGAAGCCCGCGGGCACGTGTTCCCGATCCCAGACGACGCACTGTTCGAGGCTCGCGTCCGCCGGGACGTCGGCGCTTCCCGCGATGATGTTCCCCGTTTCGGCTTGCGGCGGCAGGACATCGCGTCCCCAGGCTTGGGCCCCCCCACCGAGCGAGGGCAGGCTCGGCGGGGAAAGGTTCACGTCGAGGTACTCGCCCGGTGTTCCGACGGGTTCCCAGACGGTCGTTGCGGCGTCGACGACTTCGACGCCGACGGAACACTGCCCCGTCTCGATTCTGGGTACCAGCCAGTCGCGGAGATCCTCGAAGGCGGGCTCGGCGGTCGCGTCGGTCTCGATGGAGGGCCAGCCGGTGAGGGCGGCCCGTGAGAAGATTCGAACACCCGTGAAGAGACCCTGATTTTCTTCGCGGTCGGCGGTCGACCCACCGTCGGTCGGTCTCGTGATTTCACGGTTTCCGACACGCGTCAATTGCCCCCTCGCATCCAGACCGATCGTACCGAAGTCGCCGCCCCGAGAATCTTCGCGCAAGACCAGTGTCACATCTCGTCCGCTCGCACGGTGTCGCGCCAGCAGGTCGGTGAGGTCGATGTCGAGCAGCATGTCGCCCGCCATCACGAGGCAGTCGCTTTCGCCCGCCAGGAATTCTGCCGCGCGACGGATGCCGCCGCCGGTACCGAGGGGGCGAGGCTCTTCGGACCAGCTGATCGCCAATCCATCGGGATGGTCGGTTGCGACCGCCGCTCGGATCGTATCGGGAAGGTGGTGCAGGTTGATCAGGACCTGATCGAACTCGTGGCGAGCGAGGAGTTCGAGCAGCAGGCTGATCACCGGACGGCCATGGACCGGCAACGCAGGCTTGGCACGATAGTCCGTGAGCGGGCGCAGGCGAGTACCGAGACCGGCGGCGAGGATCATCGCGCGCATGGTTTCGCCCTCCGTCGATCTCGTGTCCGCTCCTGGCATCGTCCGATCCAATTCGACCGCATGCAGCCCCTCAGTTTCCATTATCGGCCGATTGGGCCGCAGGGGTAAGTGCCTGAATCACAGAAGTGAGGGTTTGGGCCTCCGGAAAAGTGGGTGTCAGGCGCTCTGCTGCGCGCCGTAACAGTTCGAGGCCACGTGAAATCTCGTGCCATCGCCGGAGGTCCCCGCGAACGCGCCCCGCGTGCACGATGTGGGAGATGTCTTTGCAGAGTCTCGCGACGGCCAGGGCGTCGAAGCGAAGTCGCGCTTCGGCTCGGTCCGGTGCGTCCGGGAGCCTGGTTCGGGTCGATTCGAAGGCCGCTTGTGCGGATGCCTCCTCGAGGCAGACCTGGAGATCGTAGAGCAGACAGACGAGATCGTATTCCGGAGGCGCCAGAAACGCCCCTTGAACGTCGATCATGACGAGTGAGTCACGCGGGGACGGGGCCAGATGCAGATTTTCGGCCTTGAAGTCGCGATGGCTGAGTCGCTGTGGGGCCGCTTCGACGAGGTCGGCGATGCATCCGAAGAGGCAATGGGTCCGTTCACACTCCTCGGAACTCGCCACACGTCCCAGCAGCAGGGGGATCGTCCAGTGGAGCCATTTCCAGGCCTTCGTATCGAGCAGTCTCCGATCGAGGTGTCTACCGAAGGCAGGAATCGAGGAGGGGGAGGCTTTGAGACCCTGAAGTCGAGGCACGAGGTCACACGCTTCCCGATAGCGATCGTCGCCGTGTGGCCCCGCGATGTCGCCGAGTGTTGTGGTGCCGACATCCTCGAGCAGGTCGATCCCCTGCTGCGGCCAGTGGAGATGACTCCGGGGAACCGGAAGACCGGCGTCTTCGAGAAACCCGCGCAGCGGTTCCAGGGCCGGCTCTTCGAGCCAGGCGGGCGCGGCAGGCACGAGGGAGGTCTCCGCCGGGGCCGTGGTCGTGCGGTCGTCCTCGATTCGAGCGACGAGCGTGGCGGGGCCGTCCCCGGCGAGAAAGATGCGATGAAAGCGCCGCGCTCCCATCCCCGCGGCCATCGCTTCGATTCGGATCGGCGTCCAGCCGAGTTGTGAGCGCAAGAGTTCACCGAGGGAGGTGTGGTCCTGCTCGACGAGGTCCATGGGAAAACGACTGCCTAGCCGAAGAAGAAGTGGCAGGCGGCCACCGCAGCAAAAAAGCCGGTCACATCGCCCACCAGGCAAGCGAAGAGCGCATGGCGTCCGTCGACCACCCCGGCGGCACCGAGATAGACCGCGAGAATATAGAAGGTCGTCTCGGTCGATCCCATCAGCGTGCTGGTCAGTAGCCCGATGAAGGAGTCCGGACCGTGGGCATTGAAGATCTCACTCATCACGCCGAGGGCGCCACTGCCCGAGAGGGGCCGGATCAAAGCCATCGGCAGGACCTCCGCGGGCACGCCGATGCGGCTGGTCCAGGGATCGAGGAATCCGATTACGACTTCCAGTGCTCCGGACGCGCGGAACATGGCGACCGCGACCAGGATCACGACCAGGTACGGAACGATCATATAGGCGACGTCGAGCGCGTCGCGGCCACCCGCCACCATCGAATCGTAAACCCGGACTCGCTTCGAAAACCCGTAGAGCAGGACAGCGACCAGTAGGATCGGCAGCGCCCAGGCCTGAAGAATCGCTCGAATGGCCATGACCAGTCCGTCGCTCTGGTAGGCGTTCAGAAAGTTGTTTCCGATCATCAGGCACATCCCGAGCGCAACGGCGACTACGACCAGGGTTCGTAGCTTTCCCACCAGCGGCGCTTCGGGCGGGGCGGTGAGTCCCGATTCCACGGGGGTTACCTCCGGGAACTCCCGGCTCTGGGCCGTCGCATCTCCCGGAGTCTCGGGGCGGTGTCGGAAGATCGAGAGTCGGCCGAGCAGGGTGTAGGCCAGCACGGCGGCGGCGGTCGAGCAGGCGGTCGCAAAGAGCGTGGGCATCCAGATCGCCCAGGGATCGGTGGAATTGGCTGCGGCGCGAACACCGACTGTTCCCAGTGGCGGTAGTAGTGTGATCGCGGAGGCATTGATCGCGAGAAAGAGAACCATCGCGTTCGAGGCCGAACCCGAATGATTGTTCAGCTTGGCGAGTTCACTCATCGCCTTCAGGCCGAAGGGTGTCGCCGCGTTGCCCATGCCCAACACGTTCGAGGCCATGTTCATGATCATGGCGCCCATCGCCGGATGATCAGCGGGAACTTCTGGGAACAGTCGGCGCGTGATCGGGGTCAGCTTGCGAGCGATGACGTCCCGCAGACCGGCATCGAAAGCGATTCGCATCAGGCCGAGGAAAAAGACCATGACGCCGACCAGGCCGATGACCAGTTGGACCGCTGACTTCGCGCTGGCGAAGATCGAGTCGATCACGTCCTTGAGATGTTCCGGTCCGCCCAGCGCCGCGACACACAGGGCGCCGCCTACGAGGATCAGCCAGATCGCGTTGAGCATGGGACCCCCCGATCCCGCCGGTTTTGAGAACCGCGTCCGATCCCCCCTGGTCGACCGCGATTGCTCCAGGGCAGGCTCCCCGATAACCTCGTCGGCGTCAAGCGCAGCGGCGCTCCCCCCGACAAGTCCGACACGTCCAGATTCCCGACGACGAAGGAAGGCCGACGGTCGAGCCGAGGTCATCGGGATCGGGCGAGTCGATGGGTATCGAGGCCGGATTGGCGTCGTGGAGGCAGCGATCTTGCGGGATCCCCAGCTAGGCCGAAACGCGGCGAGGAAATCGCCTGTCGCCGGATCGACGTCGCCCCGGCGACGGGGGCCGCGTGGACCAAGCGCCATCGGGTCAATGGTGGTCACGCTGATCCTCGCCAGTCTGGCGACGGATGCATCGAGCCAGGGCACGACTCTCGAGGCGCGTCTGGACAGCCTGGTGGCGCGGGCTCCGCTCGCAAAGGCCAGCGTCGGGATTCTCGTCGTCCGGGCATCGGACGGCTCGACGGTTTATTCGCGCGGGGCCGATCGTCTGATGATTCCCGCCTCAAATCAGAAGATCCTGACCGCACTCGCGAGCCTGGATCGATTCGGCCCCAGCCACCGTTTCTCGACCCGTATCTGGGCGTCGTCGAAGCCCGACGCCGACGGCATCGTCGATGAGCTGATCGTCGAGGGCGGCGGTGACCCGGCGATGAACTCCGAGGACTGGTGGCGGCTTGCGGCGGACCTGCGTCGTGAGGGGCTGCGCGGCATTCGCGGGGACCTTCGCGTCGATGACACCCGTTTCGAGACGCCGGGCTGGCATCCGAGCTGGGGAAGCATCTCCGCGCGCGCCTATCACGCGCCGATCGGCGCATTGACGGCGAACTACGGATCCTTCTTCGTTTCGATCTGGCCCCGCTCTACCGTCGGGGAACCCGCGCTCGTCGATATCGACCCGCCGGTCGATTATCTGCGGATTTACAACCGCGCCACGACCGCCTCGCGCAAGGCGCGCCCGAGGCTATCCGTCGATCGGGCACAGGGCCAGAAGAGCGAAGGACCGGCGGACGAAGTCGTGCGGGTAGACGGTGTCGTGCGCGTCGGGGATGGGGTCGATCGATTTCCTCGGAGTGTGCTCGACCCCGGACTGTATGCGGGCTCGCTTCTCGCCTATCAACTCGACGCGAACGGAATCTTCCTCGACGGGGAGGTGCGACGCGCCCCCCGTGCAGAAGAACTCTTGACGCTGATCCTGGACCGCCCCGGTCGGAGCGTGGCGGAAGCGGTGTCACTCTGCATGAAGTACAGCAACAACTCGATCGCCGAGGCCCTGGTCAAGAATCTGGGCGCCTGGGAGGGCGCGTCCCTCGACGGCGAGCCGAGTCGACAAGGCGAGTGGGTCGGCGGAATTCGAGCACTGCGCGGGCAGCTCGCACGGCTCGGAGTCGATTTGGACCGGGCGCGACTGGTGGATGGGTCGGGCCTCTCGATCCAGAATCGCTTGACGCCCCGAATGCTGGTCGACGCCCTCGCCATCGGCCTGAGGTCTTTCCGCATGGGCGCGGAGTTCGTCGCCGCGTTGCCGATTGCGGAACTCGATGGCACCCTCGAAAAGCGATTGCGGGGGGGCAAAGGGCGAATTCGGGCCAAGACGGGTCTGCTTTCCGATGCTTCGATCACGACGCTCTCGGGATATGCGGATCGCGCCGACGGTGAGACGCTGATCTTTTCGATCCTCGTCAATGGTCACAGCGGCGGAAGTGGCGCCGCTGTCGACGCGGTGGATCGCGTGGCCCAGTCCTTGCTCGACACGCCGATCGGATCCCCGAGACCCAAGTCCACATCCAAGTCCACCCCGGTGGCGGCGGCGAACGCTGACTGATTCGGGGGCCGTGCTGCGCGAGGATGTTCTCCGCTTGGCGACCCGATGGCGCGGATCAGGAACGCGTAGGGGCTGCGATGGCGTAGCGGTCGGCGGCTTGCCGGACCTGTTCGATGTAGCGGGAGGGGACGCTCGCGCCTCTTCGCAGGCGACGATCGATTCGCCCAGGACCCCAGTTGTACGCGGCCAGGGCGATATTGACATCACCGTCGTAGCGGTCGGCGAGTTGGCGTAGGTAGGCGGTCCCGAGTCGGACGTTGATGATCGGATCGAACAGGGTGTCCGGCCCCTTCCATTCGATCCCGAGTTTGCCCGCGAGTTCCTTGCCTGTCGCAGGCAGCAGCTGCATGAGTCCGAGCGCTCCGACGTGAGACTGCGCCAGGTGGTAGCCCGCGCTCTCGACCTCGATGACGGCCATGACCAGATCCGGTGCGAGTCCATGGCTCTGGGCCTCGCGAACGATCGCGCGGGCGAGGGCGATCCGTTCACGTTCCGGGAGCGCTGTATGTCGGATCGCAAAGCGCCCGAGAATCTGCGCGACGACCGCGGACTCCATCTCGTCCGTCGCGGATTCGCCGCGGCGCGCGGTGGTGGATCGGAGGTCCGCCGGACGTTCGATCGAAGCCGACGGCAGTTCGACCTCGGCGCGACTCACGCCTCGCAGAGGATCGGGGGCGTCCTCGTCCAGGAGGGCGGCGCCGATCAGCGCACAGGCCAACAGGAGGGCCAGCCAGATCCGATCCATCTCAGACGAGCCCCGACCAGGGGGCGACGCCCATGCGATTGATCGCTTCGAGATTGTTCACGACCGCGTATCCGGTCGACAAGCTGATGATCACGAGCAGGCCGACCTTGATGCTTCCATCGAAGACATGGGTCGTCGTGAGGAAGAAGATCGCGCCGAGCGTGACCAGGGAGTCGATCATGAGACCCGTCCCGAGGCCCGCCCATTCGAAGAGCCAGTCCGCGATCGGATTCGCCTCGGAAACCGCCCAACCCTCGATCGGGGAATTCAGGCAGAGATAGGTCGTCCAGTGGTCTGCGCAGGTCAACAGGATCGTTGTGGCGACAAACAGGCGAAGCATTCGGTCGGCTCCCGGCCTCGAACATGGGCTCGCCGCTGGAAGCATTTCCAGCAACGCGATCATGCTGAGGAGAGCAAGAGCCGTGCCTTCGAACGAGGGAGAGAGGGTTTCGTGAGGGGGTACCGACGACTGCGCCGAGCCTTGCCGCTGGGCGAGAGGAGGATCGTGGGGGAGGAGGGAAGTCGAATTCCCTCATTCGGCAGGTAGAGTCCACGGGCAACGAACCGGCAGCGGACGACTCTGCTGCGTTAGCATCGCCTCGCAAGAGAGTTGCTCGCGCGAGAAGAGCGGTGGGCCCGACCCGAATCGGATCGAGCCCTTGCCAGTATTCCTAGCGGCTTCGGCGCATTCGGCCCTTGCCAAGCAGCAGCCAGTCCAGAGAGATGTTCTCCTTCGTGGAAAGGGTGATCAGGAAATCGGTGTGTGGGGTCGTGCCGTTCTCATATCGATTCACGTTCTGCTGGAACACGCCAAGTTCACGTGCGAATTGTCGCTGTGATCGTTCACCTCGAACCTCCGCAAGGCGCTCGGGAAGCTTCTTCTTGATCCGCTTGAGGGCGGCAGTGGCCATGTATCCTGGTCCTTTCGTACGTAGAGGTGTGTTGAGCTGGCTCAGGCCGCCACCGGCACGTCTCACCGCCATCCTCACGCGAGTCCCGGTTCAGTCTGCGGACCCGCGGGCTCGCGAGTCTGGGATCTCTCGATTTTGGTTGACACAGTAGTGCGTCAAAGTGTTTCGCTGAGTCAGAAACGCGCGCAGTCTATAGATCGTCATTCGCCTGGGCAACCCTATTGTGCGTCGGGCGGGTGCGATCTTCCTGGCTGCCGTTTCGAGTGCTCGAAAGCGGGCACACAGACTTCCGAAAGTCCGTTAGGGTCTGCCCGACCATCGCGAATGAATCGGGGGAGTCGGATGCGCATCATCAGTGGACGATTCGGCGGTCGCGATCTCGGAAAGGTCCCGGATGGCGTGCGTCCGACGAGCGACCGGGTGCGGGAGTCACTGTTTTCGTCCCTGGGATCCGTCGAGGGCCTCGCCGTGCTGGATCTCTTTGCGGGCACGGGTGCTTTGGGAATCGAGGCCTATTCCCGAGGGGCGATCCGAGTGATGTTCGTCGAGCGATCCCGGCGGGTCGCTCGTGCTCTCAAGGCCCGGCTCGAAGCCCTGGATCTCGATCCGGCGGAGGACACGTCGTTCTCCCTCATCGAAGCCGACGCGCTGCGTGCGATACGCCGAATTTCCAACGATTCCGGTAATCGCTTCGATCTCGTCTTCCTCGATCCTCCGTACGCGGACGGGTATCGAGAGGAGGCCCTCGAGGCACTTTTCGCCAGCGAAATTCTCGAATCCGGGGCACGAGTGGTCGTCGAGGGCCCGAAACGGCATCCTCTGCCCCCATTGCCCGGGATGCGGGTGGTCAATGAACGTCGCTATGGCGACACACTGCTGACGTGGTTGGAGACTTCCGCCGCCGTCAGGGGGTGAACCAAAAATGTCGGACCCGAATCCTACCCATCGACTCGCGCTTTTTCCCGCGAGTTTCGACCCGATCACCAATGGTCACCTGGACTTGATTCATCGCAGCAGGGCGATCTTCGACGAGACCGTGCTCGGAGTCGCCCGGAACGTCTCGAAGAGCGCAGCGTTCTCCGCCGACGAACGACTCGAGATTCTCGAAGCGGTGACCGCGGATATGTCCAACGTTTCGGTCCAGGTATTCGACGGGCTGGTCGTCCAGTACGCTGTGCAGATCGGCGCGAGCGCGATCATCCGTGGTTTGCGCGCGATGTCGGATTTCGAATATGAATTCGAAATGGCATTGATGAACAAGCATCTCGCGCCCTCCGTCGAGATCGTCTTCTTCATGACCAGCCAGGAGTACCTCTACGTGAGTTCCTCCCGCCTCAAGGAATTGGTGCGATTCGGCGCCAGCATCGATGAATTCGTGCCGCCGATCGTGGCGGACGCGCTCAAGCGGAAACTGGGCTAGGCAGACTGAGACACGATTCTGAAGAGCCCGACGTTCGGACTGAGGGGATCGCGCAACGGCAATTGGCCGCTGCCGCCGTGAGCGGTTACCCTAGGGGTCTCTTCGGCAGGCGTTGCTGAGACGGAGGATCGACCCGCATGGATCCGCGCCGCATACTGCTCGCGATCTCCGGTGGGATCGCCGCCTACAAGGCTCCCGAACTCGTTCGGACGCTTCGTCGCGCCGATCATGTCGTTCGTTGCGCGCTGACGCCCGAAGCCGAGCGCTTCGTTTCGCCGCTCTCGCTTCAAGCGGTCTCGGGTGAAACCGTCAGGCGCGACCTCTTCGACGCAGGGGAAGAGGGTGAGATCGATCATATCGGTCTCGCGGACTGGGCCGATCTCGTCCTGGTCGCGCCGGCCACGGCCAATTTGTTGGCAAAGATGGCCGCGGGGCTTGCGGATGACCTCGTCAGCACGGTCTTGCTCGCAACCCGCGCACCGATTCTCGTGGCCCCTGCGATGAACGTGAACATGTGGAGTCATCCCGCCACTCAGGCCAACCTGGCGGTCCTGCGAGATCGGGGGGTCGCCGTCGTCGGTCCGGATTCCGGCGAGCTCGCTTGCGGCTGGGAGGGGATCGGGCGGATGAGCGACCCCAGCGTGATTGCTGTGGCCGCTGCCGCGCACGGAGTCCCGCCGACGTTGATCGGCACCCGGGTGCTCGTGACGGCCGGTGGGACCGCCGAGCCGATCGACGCAGTCCGGTCGGTGACGAACCGTTCGTCGGGCAAGATGGGATTCGCGATCGCGAACGAAGCTGCCCGACGCGGAGCGGAAGTCGTCCTCGTTGCCGGGGTGACCAGCCTGCCGACGCCCTTCGGCGTTCGTCGCGTCGATGTTCGAAGCGCGCTCGAGATGCGCGCGGCTGTTCTTGCCGAGTTCGACGAAGCGTCGATCGTGATCAAGGCGGCGGCCGTTGCCGATTTTCGACCGATCGAAGTCTCCGGTCGAAAGATCAAGAAGGAAGAGCTCGCCGGCGGTGCGAGCTTGACCCTAGAATTGGTTCAGAATCCCGACATCCTTCAGGAGATCAGTGCGCGCAAGGGCGATCGCACGATCGTCGGGTTCGCGGCGGAGAGCCACGACGTGCTGGCCGCGGCGAAGAGGAAATTGTCTCGCAAGGGATGTGACCTGATCGTGGCGAACGATATTTCCCGAAGTGACGCCGGGTTCGACGTGGACGAGAACGCGGTCCTCTTCGTCTGGCCGAGCGGTGAGGTCGAAGAGTTGCCGCTGCTTCCCAAGCCGGGAGTCGCGGCCCAACTATTCGATCGTATCGAGAAGTTGAGAGAGGGGCGATGACGAGGGCACGAAGCGACTTGCACGCGGTGGACGGCGTTGCACCCGCTGCCTCCATTGTCGATGGCATCCTCAGGGTTCTCCGTCTGCCGCTCTTGTTGATTGGCTGCGTGGTCGCCATGATGCCCGCGTGGACGGCGACCGCCGTCGGACCCGGTGACCTGTACGTCGTCACGATCGATGGCTCGATCAACCCCGCCAGCGCCGACTATCTGATCGGGGCGATCGAGGCGGCCGAAGTGGCGAAGGCCTCGGCCATCCTGATCGAGCTCGACACACCGGGCGGGCTCGTCTCGGCGACCCAGGACATCATCCAGGCGATGCTCAATTCGGCCGTTCCGACGATCGTGTTCGTCACGCCGCGAGGTGCGACCGCGACTTCGGCGGGAACGTTCATCACCCTGGCGGCCAATGTGGCTGCGATGATGCCGGGAACGAGTATCGGCGCGGCTCATCCCGTGAGTATGTTCGGCGGCGGATCCCCGCCGCAGCCTGCGGGGCAGGGAGCTGACGGGGAGCCTCAGGCGGGGCAAGACGTCATGGGGCAGAAGATCGAAAATTTTCTTGCCGCCTATGTCGAGTCGATCGCCAAACAGCGCAACCGGAATGTCGATTGGGCGCAGGATGCGGTTCGCAACTCGGTCGCGGTGACCGCCGAGGAAGCGCTCGAACTCAATGTGATCGACCTGGTCGTGGACAGCCGGGAGGAACTGCTCGAGGCGGTGGAAGGTCGAGTCGTCGACGTCGACGGCGACGAACTCGCGATGTCGGTGTCCGGGGCTCAGGTGGTGGTCATCGAAAAGACGCTTCTCCAGGCGATCTTCAATTTTCTGTCGGACCCCAATGTCGCAACCATCCTCTTCGCGATCGGTGCCCTCGGGCTCTACATGGAGTTCCAGAGTCCCGGTCTGATCGTGCCCGGAGCGATCGGGGTCGCGGCGATGATCCTCTTGGGATTCGCGCTCCAGATCCTACCCTTCTCCTGGATAGGGGCTCTCTTTCTGTTACTCGGCGTCGGCCTGCTGATCGCCGAGTTGTTCGTGGCCTCGTTTGGGTTGCTCTTCGCGGCGGGGATCACCTGCTTTTTGATCGGCGGTACGATGGTCTTCGACCGCCCGGAGGTATCTGATCTGACCGTGGATTTCTGGCAGGTCCTCTTCCCGTTGACCGTTTCTTTGTCGCTATTCGGTGCGGTGATCGCTTACAGTCTCGGCCGAACACTCTTTGCGCAACAGACCGCCGGGGTCGACGAGATGATCGGACTGGTCGGACGCTGCGAGTCGACGATCGATCCGCAGACGACCGGCGATCCGACGCGCTCCAAGGGTAAGGTCTTCGTGCGGGGCGAATATTGGAATTGTACGGCCGGCGAATCCATTGCCGTCGGCGATCCGGTCGAAATCATGTCGATCAAGGGGCTCACGCTCCACGTGCGAAAGGCAACCGGCGGCGCATAGTCCGGCAAGACGGTCGTTTGGTTCATTAATTGGGGTGAGGGAAGTCGTAGCCGCGTGCGGTTCCGACAAGAGGAGGGGAAAATTGGGGTTAGGTATTCTCATCGTCATCGTCTTTGCGTTCGTCCTGTTGATGCTGGGCGTGCGAATCCTGCCCGAATACGAGCGGGGTGTCGTATTCCGGTTCGGCCGTTATGTGGGGATCCGGGAAGCGGGTCTTCGCTGGATCATCCCCGGCGTCGATCGAATGGTCCGGATCGGCCTTCGTGAGATCGTGATGGACGTTCCCGCCCAGGACGTCATCACCCTCGACAACGTGTCGGTCAAGGTAAACGCGGTCCTGTATTTCCGGGTGCTGCATCCCGAAAAAGCGGTCATTCAGGTCGAGAACTACCTCTATGGAACCTCGCAATTGGCCCAGACCACGCTGCGCAGCGTCTGCGGTCAGGCGGAACTCGATCAGCTTCTGGCCGATCGGGAGCAGATCAATCAACAACTCCAGGAGATCATCGATCAACAGACGGAGCCCTGGGGAGTCAAGGTTCGAGCTGTCGAGTTGAAGCAGATCGATCTTCCTCCGGAGATGCAGCGCGTGATGGCGAAGCAGGCCGAGGCCGAACGCGACAAGCGTGCCAAGGTGACTCTGGCCGAAGGCGAGTTGCAGGCGTCGCAGCGACTTGCGGATGCGGCACGCACGCTCTCCAGTGAGCCGTCGGGGCTCCAGCTTCGCTATCTCCAGACGCTCGCCGAGATCGCGGGCGGCGGGAACAACTCGACCACGCTCTTCCCGGTCCCCATGGATCTCATTCGCCCCTTCTTCGATCAGGTCATCGAGGCAGGAAAGAAGGTGGAGACGAGTGGCGACGGACAGGCCGAGCAGAAAGAAGGTGAGGGCGGATAGTTGGCGACGAAGAATGAGAAGCAAGACGCTGCAGGCAAAGCGGGCCGTGGCGTGACGCGTAGGATCGTGAACACGTTGATTCTTCTCATCTCACTAGTGGTCCTCGCGGCGTGGGGTTCAAGCGGGGTTTTCATGCTCAGCCCCGGTGAATCCGCCGTGATCCTGCGCTTCGGCGCGTTCGATCGCATTCGCGATGTCGAAGGACTTTCATTCCACCTGCCGTCGCCGATCGAGTCTCGGGAAGTCGTCAACACAAGCCGTCTTCGCACCGAGTCCTTCGGCTCGAGGCCAACGAATTCGACGCCGGGAAAGCCTTCGGATGCGGAAGAAAGCGAGATCGCCGATCGGATCAAACGCGACGCGATCCAGACCGCGGATAGCAACATCGTGAATGTCGCCTACGAACTGCAGTATAAGGTCGGGGACGCCTACGCGTATCGATTCTCGATGGCCGATCCGGGGGCGGTGCTGCACGACGCGACGGAGGCGGCGATGCGGAACGTGATCGGCAAGCGGTCCATCGACGCGGTGCTCTCCCAGGATCGAAGCGATATCGAGAAAGAAGCCCGTTCTTTGCTCGCGGCGATGCTGAAGAGCTACGTGACGGAGATGGGCCACGAGGCAGCCTTCGAAGTCAGGCGCATCAACCTCGAGAGGCCGCAGGCGCCCGATGCCGTCCGCGAGGCGTTCGCAGATGTCGTCAGTGCGGGCCAGGACGAGAAGCGATCGTCCCTGCAAGCCGAGGGTGACGCCAAGGAGATACTGCAGCGAGCCCGGTCCGAGGCCGCCGAGATGCACGAACAAGCGGAGGCCTACAGGCGCGCGAAGGTCATCGAGGCTCGAGGCGAGGCGACCCGATTCGAGGCCTTGCTGGTCGAGTACCAGGCGGCGCCGGAGGTGACACGGCGACGCCTGTACCTCGAGACGATGGAGCAGATCCTACCTGGGGTAGCGAAAATGGTGGTCGAACCGAATACCGTGAACATGCTGCCACTGCTCCCGCTTGGGAATCAGGTGCCGCCTTTGGGGGCGGGACGATGAGGTTCTTCTTTCTTCTGGTGGTATTCGGCGCGGTCGTCGTGGGAGCCCTCTGGGCAGCACAATTCGACCGCGGGCCGATCGTGATCAATCGTGCCGACGAATATCGACTCGTGCTTCGATTAGGCAAGCCCGTCGCGGAGTTGACCGAGGCGGGCGTGGCGTTCTACGAGACGCAGCCGATTCCCTATCTCAGAATTCCCTTGATCCGCTTCCCATTCGTCGACGAGGTCCTGGTCTTCGACAAGAAGATCCAATATCTCAACGCCGCTGCGACGGAAATTGAAATTGGTGGGAACGAACGACTGATCGTCGACTACTACGCGCTCTGGCAGATCGAATCTCCACTCGAGTTTCGGCGGAGCTTTCTGGGAGGCCCTCGCGAAGCGACGAGCCTGATCCAGCGGACGGTTGGCGCGCTGGTGGGCGACGCCGTGGGGACTCTGTCGATGGCCGAGCTTTTGGCCCGCGCGGAGGCGCTCGACGATCTCCATGAACGGGCGACCTTGGAACTGGCCGGAAACGGGGTTCGCGTGATCGATGTCCGGATCAATCGCACAGAGCTTCCGCTCCCGACCGAGAACGCGACGTTCGAACAGATGCGAGAGCAGCGGCGCGCGATTTCGCGGGAGAAGCGCGCGATCGGCGAACGCGAAGCCAGGGAGATCCGGGCGAAGGCGGAGGGACAGGCCCGGGAGGAAGTGGCGGTGGCGCGGGCCGAGGCCGAAGTCACTCGCGGTGAAGGCGATGCCGAAGCGGCCCGGATCTACGCGAAGGCCTATAGCAACGATCCCGAGTTCTACGCTTTCGTTCGAAGTCTGGAGGCGTATCGCAAGACGCTCGGCGAGAATACGACCCTCGTAGTCTCCCCGGATCACGAGTTCTTCAAGTTTCTCGACCCGTCCGGCGCACCGCGATAGGTGCCAGGCCGGAACGCCCAGTCACGCCGAACGCCGCAGCCAGACCGATGAGCGCCCTCGCGAGGACCCCGCTGGTGCTGGCTTTGGCCGCTCCAGGTCTGGCCGGCCGAAGGATCGCTGTTTCGTGGAGAACAGCGGTCGCAAGCGATAGGATCAGGGCCGTGGCCAGGGTCGGCTCGATGGCCCGGCTGGACCGATTCCCGGACCCACGGCCGCCAAAAGCTCCATCGCGCGGCTCGCCGTCGCAGAGGCGACAAGACAACGATGAAGTTCGCAATCGGGAGGACGTCCGCCCGGTGGCAGGAGGGGAGTGGGAGCCCCGGGTTGCGAAGGACGTTTGCGAAGGGAGCGAATCGGGGCAGGTCAGGAGCATCGGCCCGGAGGGCGCTGTGCGCCGCACCGAAGGCCGACACCTCATCCAGACCCAGAACGAGATTGATCGTCGCTAATACGAGAAAGGCTACAGCCAAGATCATCGAGAAGAGGCCTGGAAACCGTGCGATGAAGGAGTACGACGGAATCCGCGCGGGAACAGCCGGGCAGGCGGCCAAGCACATCGGCGTGCGAATCGCGCCGAGGGGAATCGAAGAACCGACCGTTCGACGAGCGTCGGGCGAGGAACGGAAGAGGCAGTCGTTGGAATTATTTCGAGGCATTTCGGATCTCACGCGTGAATTCACGCGGCCCGTGCTGACCATCGGGAATTTCGATGGGGTGCATCTCGGGCACCAGGCGATCCTGGATCTCGTGGTCGAGCGGGCCCGTGCGCTCGAGGGCGAGTCCGTCCTCTACACGTTCGAGCCTCATCCGCGTCGGGTCCTTCAGCCGGACGCAGATCTTCGTCTGCTCGACACCTTCGAGCAGAAGGTCGAGATACTCGAATCGTTGGGGCTCGACGCGATCATCGCAGAGCCCTTCGACCTCGAATTCGCCAAAGTGACCCCTGAGTATTTTATCGAAGAGTTGATCCATCGAGGGATTCGGCCGGTCGAGGTCTTCGTCGGGTACGACTTTCATTTCGGGCGCGATCGAGAGGGCTCGATGCGGCTCTTGACCGAACGGGGTCCCCATCTCGGCTTCTCGGTCACGGTCGTCCCCGAGGTTTCGGTCGAGGGTCGGGACGTCAATTCAACTCGGATTCGCGCGCTGCTCGCGTCCGGGGGGGTGGAGGAGGCGGCGACCCTGCTCGGGCGCCCCTTCTGCGCTCGGGGCGACGTGGCCGAAGGGGATCGGCGCGGGCGGACGATTGGTTTTCCGACGGCCAACCTGGCCCCGGAAACCGAGATCCTTCCGGCACCGGGGGTCTACTACGGGCACATGCGGTGTGTTCGCGGAGCGGGAGAATGGGAGGGCAAGATCCTCCCGGTGGTGACGAATGTGGGATACCGCCCAACTTTCCACGATGGCCGAGACCTGGTCGCAGAGGCTCACGTGATCGACTTCACGGGCGATCTCTATGGTGTCGAAATCGACCTCACGTTCGAGGGACGGCTCCGGGGAGAGCAACGCTTCGAATCCGTCGATGCGCTTCGAGAACAGATCGCACGCGACGTCGATGAAGCCCGCGTGCGGTTGAAGATCTGATCGGGCGGGTCGAGCGACTTTCCGGTCGCTGAAATCGTTTCGAGATCGAGCCCGTGCGGAGAACTCTGCCGAGGGCGGAGCCCCGGTCGGGGCTGCGATGTGACGCCGATGGGGCGCAGGGCTCACGTCCCGTGGTCGTAGTCTGTGCCCCCCATCACGACCATTTCGATGCAACCCCGTGTCCCGTTGTGCGACGGGTTCAAGTCAACCCCGTTCTCCGCCGATAACTCAGCGAGATTGCGTTTGTTTTGCGATGTGCAGAACGCGCACGAAGCGACCCGGCGCCCCCGTTCCGCGCATCCGCGCGATCGGTGGCCGTCTGGTGGAGGGGTTCCGTTGAACGAGCGCATAGGAGAGCTGCTGGTCAAAGAGAACTTGCTCTCGTCTGAGCAGTTACTCAAGGCACGGGAAGAGGCAGCCACCAAAGGTAGACGCCTCGGCGCACAGATCACGGCCCTCGGCTTCATGGACGAGAACGAACTCACCGAGTTCGTCGCGAAACAATATGGTGTCCCCTCGATCAACCTCGACGACTTCCAGATCGAGCCGGAGGTCCTCGCACTCATCCCGGAAGAAGTGGCCAATAAACACAGCGTCGTGCCGGTCAATCGGGCGGGATCGACGCTGATTCTTGCGACCGCTGACCCGTCGAACATCTTTGCCCTCGACGACATCAAATTCCTGACCGGGTACAACATCCAGCCAGTCGTCGCGTCCGAGGACGCGATTCGCGCCGCGATCGAGATGTACTACGCCGAGCCCGAGGAAGATCTCCTCGACGATGTGATGGCGGGCTTCGACGACGAGGGAATCGACTTCGTATCGGGCGACGAGGAAGAGGACACGGCCGGTCTCGCCCGCGAGGCCGAGGACGCGCCGGTCGTCAAACTGGTCAATCTGATCCTCACCGACGCGATCAAGAAGAACGCCTCGGATATTCACATCGAGCCGTACGAGAAGTCGTTTCGAGTCCGCTACCGCATCGACGGCGTGCTCTACGAGGTGATGAAGCCGCCCCTCAAACTCAAGAACGCACTGACCTCTCGCGTCAAGATCATGTCGGAGCTCGATATTGCCGAGCGCCGATTGCCTCAGGATGGTCGAATCAAACTCAAGATGGGCAAGGGCCGTGAGATGGATTTTCGTGTCTCCGTCCTGCCGACGCTCTTCGGAGAGAAGATCGTTCTTCGTCTCCTGGACAAGAGCAATCTGCAGCTAGACATGACGAAGCTCGGTTTCGAGCAGCCTCAGCTCGACGATTTCAAGGACTGTATCCACCAGCCCTTCGGCATGGTGCTCGTTACGGGTCCGACGGGCTCAGGTAAGACGACGACACTCTATTCGGCGCTCTCCGAGCTGAATCAGACGAGCGAGAATCTCTCGACGGCAGAGGATCCCGTCGAGTTCAATCTCGGGGGCATCAACCAGGTACAGATGCACGAGGATATCGGCCTGAACTTCGCGGCCGCACTGAGGTCGTTCCTGCGGCAGGATCCCGACATCATCATGGTCGGTGAGATTCGCGACTTCGAGACCGCCGAGATTTCGGTCAAGGCGGCACTGACAGGTCACATGGTGCTCTCGACGTTGCATACGAATGACGCGCCCTCGACGATCAATCGACTCCTGAACATGGGCATCGAGCCCTTCCTGGTGTCCTCGGCGGTCAACTGCATCGTAGCTCAGCGCCTCGCCCGTCGGATCTGCAGTGAGTGCGTGGGGGACGATCCCGACGTCGACATGGAACAGGTAACGAATGCCGGGCTGTCTGAAGACGAGATCAAGAGTTTTCAGGCCAAGAAGGGCCAGGGCTGCGGTCTCTGCTCGGATACGGGCTTCAAGGGCCGGGTGGCGATCTACGAGGTCATGGTCATGACCGACTCGCTCAAGGAATTCGTTCTGAACGGAGCCTCCGGAGCCGAGATCAAGCGCGAAGCGATCCGCGGGGGCATGGTGACGCTGCGACGGAGCGCACTCAACATGATGCTCGACGGCGTCACGACGATTTCAGAAGTCTACCGGGTCAGTACATCGGATTCGGCTTAGGCCGCGGCGCCGGCTTCGAGTCTTGAGATTCAGGGAAGAGAGGAATTCGTCTTGGCCAATATGCATCAGCTCCTGAAGGCGATGATCGAGAAGGGCGCGAGCGACCTTCACATCACGACCGGGACACCGCCGCAGCTTCGCATCGACGGGAAGCTGCATCCGCTCAAGATGCCGCCCCTGTCACCGCAGGAGACGAAGCAGCTCTGTTATTCCGTTCTCACGGATGCCCAGAAGCATCGCTTCGAGGAAACGAGCGAGCTCGACCTTTCCTTCAGCGTCCAGAAGCTCTCTCGCTTTCGGGGCAATGTATTCGTCCAGCGCGGAAACGTGGGGGGAGTGTTCCGCGCGATCCCCTTCAAGATTCTGACCTTCGACGAGTTGGGTGTTCCGCCGATCGTGGCAGAGCTCTCCAAGAAGCCGCGCGGGCTGATTCTCGTGACGGGTCCGACGGGTTCAGGAAAGTCGACGACTCTCGCCAGTATCATCGACAGCATCAACCGCGAGCGGAACGAGCACATCGTCACCATCGAGGATCCGATCGAGTATCTGCACCCCCACAAGGGCTGCATCGTCAACCAGCGGGAGATCGGGTCGGACACCGACTCATTCAAGGCGGCGCTGAAATATATCCTTCGTCAGGATCCGGACGTCGTTTTGATTGGCGAGCTGCGAGATCTCGAGACGATCGAGGCTGCGCTTACCGTGGCGGAAACGGGGCATCTGGCTTTCGCCACTCTGCACACGAACTCTGCGATCCAGACGATCAACCGAATCATCGACGTGTTCCCGCCCTATCAGCAGTCTCAGATCAGACAACAGCTCTCCTTCGTGCTCGAAGCCGTGATGTGCCAGACGCTGCTGCCCAGAGCCAACGGGCCGGGGCGTGCCCTGGCGCTCGAGGTGATGGTGCCGAATGCAGCGATTCGCGCACTAATGCGCGACGACAAGATTCACCAAATCTATTCGTCCATGCAGATGGGCCAGGAGAAGTCGGGCATGCAGACGATGAATCAATGTCTCGCCTCGCTCGTCACGCGGCGCCTCGTCGACCCCGAAGTGGCCAAGGGGCGAAGCCCGGACGTCGAAGAGCTGCAGTCGCTGATCAACAAGGGACCCGCAGGCGCGGGGGCCGGGAGTAAGCGTCGCTCCGGGCAGCCGTGAGGACGATCGAGGAATCCGATGACGCTGCAAATCTTGGCGACGTGATCGTAGGAGACTGACCAATGCCGATTTATCTCTGGAATGCGAAGACGCGTTCGGGTGAGAAGAAGAAGGGTGAGCTCGAGGCGGCGACGCCGGACTCGGTCTCGCTGCACTTGAAGAACATGGGGCTCGTTCCCGACAAGGTGAAAGAGAAACCGAGAGACATTTCGGAGATCTTCCCCTTCCTCGCGCCCCCGGTGACGATCAAGGATCTGGTCGTCTTCACGCGCCAGTTCGCCGTGATGGTGGATGCGGGTCTGCCGCTGGTCCAATGTCTCCAGATCCTCGCCGACCAGCAGGACAACATTACGTTCAAGAACGTCTTGCGCGCCGTTCGGGGCGACGTCGAGTCTGGACTCACGTTCGCGGAGTCCCTCGCCAAGCATCCGAAGGTCTTCGATGACCTCTTCGTGAACCTGATCGCTGCGGGCGAGGTCGGCGGTATTCTCGACACGATCCTGAATCGCCTTGCCGTCCAACTCGAGAAGCAGGAAAAGCTCCGAAAGCAGCTGAAAGGCGCCATGGTCTATCCGGCCACGGTCTCCGTGATCGCGGTCGCGTGTATCGTGCTGCTGCTCGTGAAGGTGATCCCGGTCTTCGAACAGATGTTTGCCGACTTCGGCGGGACCTTGCCGGGGCCGACACAGATGGTGATCGCGCTGAGCGCTTGGATGCAGGCGTATATCGTCTACGCACTCTCCGGTATCTTCATCTTCTTCACGCTCTTCGGTCAGGCGAGAATGCGAAGCCTCGCCTTCCGATATCGAACGGACGCGATTGCGCTGAGCCTCCCGGTGTTCGGCAATATCATCAAGAAGGTGGCCGTGGCCCGCTTTACGCGGACGTTGGGCACGATGATATCCTCCGGCGTTCCGATTCTCGATGGTCTCGACATTGTGGCCAAGACCGCCGGCAATATGATCATCGAAGAAGAACTCCAGAATACGAGACAGGCGATCTCGGAGGGCAAGACAATCGCCGAGCCGCTTCGGGGCTCGAAGATCTTCCCGAGCATGATGGTCCAGATGGTCGCAGTCGGTGAGGAGACGGGCTCGATGGAAGTCATGCTCAACAAGATTGCGGACTTCTACGACGACGAGGTCGATTCCGCGGTGTCGGGCCTGACCGCGATGCTCGAGCCGATCATGATGGTGTTCATGGGTGGGTCGATTGGAACGATCCTGATCGCCATGTACCTGCCGATCTTCACGATCGCGGACACCATCGGCTGAGTCGAACGGAATTCGCGTCGGGCATTCGGCGTAGGTCCGGGGAGGGGCGGCGAATCGTGGGGCTTTCGGGGGTGATGCTCGTTGATTCGAGGACTCGGAAGGGTCTTGGCTGGCTTCTCGGAGCCCGGCTCCTGCTCGCGGCACTGAGTCTCGGTCTCGCGGTCACGATCGATCTGATCGACGGCGATCAGAGCGGCCCGGGAATCTGGGGCGTCTATTGGACGATCGCCGCGGCCTTCATGGCGACGATTGTGTCTGCGAGGATGATCGATCGCACTCGCGATCCCGCTCGCTTCGCGATGGTGCAGGTCGGGATCGACATCACGATCGTCACGTCGCTCGTGTATTTCTCCGGGGCCAGCGAATCCGTCTTCACCTTCCTCTATGCGCTCGTCGTGCTCTACGGCGCTCTCTTTCTCGACCGAAACGGCGTCGGCGTTGGTTGCGGGCTGGCTGCGGCGGGCTACGGGTTCGTACTCTTCGGTTCAGAACTCGGCTGGCTACCCGCGATGGGCGCGGAGGCTCCCACCCGTCCCGTGCTGCTGCTCGGCGCCTATTGGGGCTTCTATACGGGTGTCCTCCTGGTGCTCGGGATGCTGT